>NZ_LN831025.1:1200000-1500000 GCF_001457695.1 Campylobacter jejuni
AAATTACAGATATGTTAGGCTTTTTAGATCCTCAAAAAATCAAAACCTTTTATCAGGCTATCTTAACAAAAGACAAGGAAAAAGTTTTTGCGTATTTAGAGGAATTACAAGACTATGAAGCCTCAAGCGTGATTGATGAAATGCTTTTTTATTTAAAAGAAAGTTTTTTTGCAAAAAGTACAGAATTTTCTACTTTAATTTATGAAAGATTTTTCCGTATTTTATCAAAAGCTAAGAATATGCTTTGCGATGATGATGGCTTTACGCTTTGTGTTATGGCTTTTATGATGATGGAAGCAAGTCATTTAAAAGAAATTGACGCACAAATCCAAGAAATCAAACAAGAAAATATGACAAATATTACACCTAGGATCACACCTGCTCCTATCATACCTAATCTTGAGAAAAAAATAGAAAAAAATGCTTATGAAATCTTGCTTGATAGTATTTATGATAGGGATTTTAATCTTGCAGAATGCTTTAAACAAAGCACAAAATTTATTAGTTTTGAAAACAATACTTTAAATATAAGCTCAAACGCACAAGGACAAAATCGCGATACACTCAATAAAGGTTTTAAACTCATACAAGAACTTTTTAAAGCTAAATTTGGGGAAAATGCAAAAATTAATGTGCAAAAAGCACTAACAATTGATGAAAATAAGCTTCAATCCTTAACTCAAGAATTACCAAACAATGAAAATAAAAACATAGATATTCAAAGTTCTATTAATATGCTTAAAGAAGGGGCTAAAAAATTTGACCCACAAGAAGATCTTAAAGAGGCTCTTAAAGATTGCTTTGGCAATCCTCAAATCCAAAATATAGATTAAGATATTGCTTAATAATAATATAATTAATCTTTAGCTACAATATTTTTTTATAAATTATTTAGAAAGAAGAATAAAAATGCAAAGAAGAGACTTTCTTAATGGCATGGCCTTAGCTGTCGTTGCAGGCATGACACCCTTACAATTACTCTATGGAAAAGATAGTAAAATTGAAGACTTTACAAAAGAATACTATCCTCCCAATCTACTTGGATTAAGAGGTAGTAATAATAAAAGCTATAAATACGCTCACATGTTAAGAGATGGAGATAAATTTGGTTTTAGCAGTATAAAACCTAAAGAAAATTATGATTTAGTAATCGTTGGAGCTGGAATCAGTGGACTAGCTGCAGCTTGTTTTTATCAACAAAAATTTGGGGAAAATAAAAAAATTTTAATTCTTGACAATCATGATGATTTTGGAGGACATGCTAGACGCAATGAAATACAACTTGATGAAGGAACCATTTTAAGTTACGGAGGAAGTGAAAGTTTTCAATCCCCAAAAGCACTTTATTCTAAAGAAGTAATCGAACTCTTAAAATCACTTGGAGTCAGTATAGATGAATTAGCAAAACGATTTGATGTAAATTTTTACCCAGATTTAAAATTAAGCAGAGGGGTATATTTTTCAAAAGAAAATTTTGGTGTTGATAAAGTTGTCAATGGAAATCCTAGAAAAGTTATTTGTGATGATATCCCAGATTCTAAAAATAATGGAAAAAGTATTGAAAATTTTATTAAAGATTTTCCTATGACTTCTAAAGATAAAAGAGAGTTAATATCCCTTTTTAAAAGCAATAAAGACTATCTCAAAGGTTTAAGCAAAGAGGAAAAAGAAGAATATATGGCTAAAACAAGTTATAAAAAATTCTTAGAAGAAAAAGTAAAATTATCCCAAAAAGCTATAACATTTTTCGAGGGAATGACGGATGATTTTTTAGCTTTAGGTATAGATGCAATCTCTTGTGAGGATGCAAGAATTTCTTTTTTACCTGGGTTTGATAAATTAGGACTTGATCCTATCGAAGGAGAAGCTTTGGCCGAAATGGAAGAACCTTACATTTATCATTGTGCCGATGGAAATGCTACAGTAGCAAGATTAATGGTAAGAAAGCTGATTCCTACAGTGTCACAAAAAGGTAAAGATATGGACGATATCACCTTAGCTCATTTTGACTACTCAAAACTTGATGACCCTAATAATAAAGTTCGTTTACGATTAAATAGTACTGTTATTCATGTAGAAAATACAAAAAATGGAACCTTAATAAGCTATATCAATCAAGGAAAAAAATATAGAATTAAAGCAAAAAATGTTGTAATGGCTAATTATAACAATATGATTCCTTATATTATCCCTAGTTTACCTAAAGAACAAAAAGAAGCCTTAAGTAAAAATGTAAAAACATCTCTACTTCACACCAAAGTAATTATAAGCAATTGGGAATCATTTATTAAACTAGGGGTTCATGAAATTTATTCACCAAAAATGCCTTACGCTAGAACAAAACTTGATTATCCGGTTGATATGGGTGGCTATCATCATCCAAGAGATCCAAAAAAACCTATATGTATTCATATGGTTTGCTCTCCTTTAGCTCTAGCCAATATTCAAGGTATTGATCTTGAAGGGCTTGATGCAAGAGATAGAGCCAGAGTAGGTAGAAATCTATTGTTTACCATGAGTTTTGAAGAACATGAAAAAATCATTAGGGGGCAGCTTCAAGGAATGTTGGGAACTGCAGGTTTTAACCACGAAAAAGATATATTAGCAATTGTTGTAAATCGCTGGGGACATTGTTACTCCTATACAGAAAATAGTCTTTATGATGATCCTAAAATTGCAGAGCAAACCAGGCTTATAGCTAGAAAACCTTTTGGCAATATTGTTATAGCTAATTCAGATTCAGATTGGTCAGCTTATATGCATTCAGCTATCGACCAAGCTTATCGCGCTATTAATGAGATCAAGGCTTAGATTTTCTAAGCCTTAAAGAATTAAACACTACAGTAACAGAACTAAAACACATTGCAAGTGCTGCTATATGAGGACTTAAAGCGATAAAAGGTACAAATCCTGCTGCGATGGGAATGCAAAGTACATTATAAATAAAAGCCCAAAAAAGATTTAGCTTAATAATACTGCGTGTTTTTTTAGCAAGCTTAAAGCATTTAAAAATAGCTGATAAATCATCTTTTATCAAGATAAAATCCCCTGTTTTTTTTGCAAGTTCATTTGCCTTTGAAAAACTTATACTCACACTTGCAGCAGATAAAGCTGCCGCATCATTGATCCCATCTCCTACAAAAAGAGTTTTTTCAAATTTTTGAATGATTTGTAGTTTTTCTTCACTCTTAAGTTGAGCATAAAATTCGTCTATTTGTAATTCTTTGGCTATTTTTTCTACATTTTTTACATGATCGCCGCTTAAAATAAAAGTTTTAAGATTTTGCTCTTTCAAATTTAACACAAGCTCTTTAGCCTCATCTTTTAAAGCATTACTTAATAAAACACCGCCTAAACACTTTTTATTCTTAGCAAAATACACCCTAACATATTCTTTAAAAGAGTCAAAAAAGATATCACTTTCTTTTGTATCAATTTCATTTTCGTGCAAAAACTGCGCACTGCCTGCAAGATAAATATCACTATCTTCTTTATATTTTATGCCAGAACCCACAATCACTCTTCCCTCACCCTTTAAATCACAAATTTGATCTTTATGTAAAGCCTTAGCTATAGGATGAGAGCTTAAACTTTCAATTTGACATAATTTATCAAAATCATCTTTAGAAAGATTGTGTTTAAAAACACTCAATTTTTCCTTTGTTAATGTACCCGTTTTATCAAAAAAAGCATACTTAACTAAGGCTAATTTTTCTAAAGCAGCAGGATTTTTAATAAGAATGAAATTTTTTGCCGCATTTGTGCTTGCCACAACCAAAGCTATAGGTGTTGCAAGCCCTAAAGCACAAGGACAAGAGATCAAAAGCACAGCACAAGCGTGTAAAAAAGCCGTATTTAAATCTGTTTTTGCCGCCCAAAAAACAAAAACTAAAAAAGCAAAAAATATTATACCCCCTACAAAGTATTTAGAAATTTGATCTGCTAAATTTGCCAAAGGACTTTTGATATTTCCTGCTTCAAAAACTAGATTTTTGATTTGTTCTAAAGTGCTATCCATAGCCTTTTTATTTGCCTTAATCCTTAAAGCACCATTTAAAACCACTCCTCCTGCTTGAACTTCATCGCCTTCTTTTTTTAAAACAGGTAAAAACTCCCCATTTAAAAAACTCATATCAAGCTCTGCACTTCCTAAAAGCACCACTCCATCTGCGACAATGCTTTCTCCTTCTTTTACCAAAAGCACATCACCACTTTTGACAAAAGAACTTGGAATTTCTTTGATACTTTCATCTTCAAGCAAAATTTTTGTCTTTTTTGTGTCTATATTTTCTAAAATTCTTTGATAATCTTGTGCTTTAAATTTGGCCTTACTTTCAAGATATTTTCCTAAAAGCACAAAAGAAATAATCATCATTGCACCGCTAAAATACAAATCTTCTTCTTTAAAAATTTGCAAATACACCAAAAAAGAATACACAAAAGCACTCAAAGTCCCTAAAGCTACAAGGGTATTCATATCTAAATTTTTGCTTTTAAGTCCCAAAAAAGCATGAGAAAAAAAGTCTCTCCCACAATAAAATATCCCAAAAAAACTCAAAGCCATTTGAATATTTTGCGAAAAAGAACTTCTAACAAACATTTCAAAATACATAATAATCACACTCAAAACTATACTTAAGAGCAAATTTTTTCTTAATTCTAAGTGTTTTTTTGCCTTGTATGCGTTCAAGTTTTGTTCATCTTCTAAAATTTCAAAGCCTAAATTTTGAATTTTTGCGATGATATCTTTGCGTTTTTCTTGATCTTCAAGTAAAAAAACCCCGCTAGAATTCACATAAGAAACGCTAGCATCTTTAACACCATCAATTTTTTTACAAGCTTTTTCTATAGCATTAGAACAATTAACGCAAGTCATTTTGCCTATTTTTATACGCAATTCTTCCATTATAAACGCTCTACGATCTCAAAACCTAAATCTTGAAATTCTTTTGTAAAATTTGATACTTGATTTTCTTCTAAATTTAAACTTAAAATTTTTTGATCCAAATCCACTTCTATATTTCCAAATTCATCTTCGAGAGAATTTTTGATCAAATTTACACAATTCATGCAATTAACATTTTTTACTTTAAATTTCATTTTCACTCCTTATAGGTTGTATAGTAATGTGCCCGATTTCAAATTCATATAGTAACTTATGGGATAAATCCTGAGATAGTTTTTCAAATTCCTTTAGATCGTAAACTTTCACTTTTAAATGCATGGAAGCTACTAGCATTTTATTAGTGATTTGAGTGATATGCAAATCCACCACCTCATCCACGCTAGGATTTAAAAGCAAAACTTGTCTTACTTTTTCTATATCCACAGGAGAACTTTCAAGCAAGACATTAGCGCTTTGTTTAAGTAAGATAATCGCCCATCTTAAAAGCAAGATTGATAATACAATAGCTAAAATCGTATCTATATAAACAATACCGCTAAAATACACCACGATCCCACCTATGATAACCGCTAAAGAACCCAATAAATCGCTCATCATATGTAAAAAAGCGGACTTCATATTGACATTTTCTAAATTTGCACCCTTAAACATCATCAAAGCATTAATCCCATTTACCAAAAAGCCCAAAATAGCTACAATTATCATGGTTTTAGCGTCAATTTCTTTTGGATTGATAAATTTTTCTATAGCCTCATAAATGATAAATAAAGCCGATAAAATAATGGTTAAAGCATTGATAAAAGCCACTAAAACTTCAAGACGAAAATACCCAAAGGTCTTTTGATGATCTTGCCATTTTTCTACAGCTATAATGGCTAAAAAACTAAGAGCTAAGGCAAAAACATCAGAAAACATATGCAAAGTATCGCTTAAAAGTGCCAAAGAATTTGAAAGGATTGAATAAATAAATTGCACAAGCATCATAGAAAAAGTCATTAAAAGAGAAATTGTTAAAATCTTTTTATCCACACTCCTTGCATCAGCATGGGAATGATGATGTTCATGAGAATGTTCTTCGTGATTATGATGACAAGATTTGTTAGCTAAAGGCTCGTGTGATAAAAATTTATACATCTTATATCCTTTTTTGCTTGACATTTTAAGATATTAAGCTAAAAAGGATATAAATATTTGTTATTTTTATAAAAATTAAAAGTCAAAAAGCTCGCCTAGCCAACTTTCTTTCTTTTTCTTTTTATAATAGTCATTGTGCTGATGATAAGCTGAGTCATTATATCTTGACTCTTGTCTTGGAGCTTGGTTAAAATTTGCTGTATTAGGGACACTGCGTTCTATGATTTTGTCAAGTTCTCCACGATCAAGCCAAACGCCACGACACTTTGGACAATAATCAATCTCAACTCCACTCCTATCGCTCATAACCAAATCTACATTACAAACTGGACATAACATACAATACCTTTTTTTAAATTTTTGACTTAAAATTATAAAAAGAAATATTAAACAAATTTACAACAAGTTTTAATGTTTTTTTACATGTCTAGTCATCATAAAACTTTGTTCAAAAAATATAAGCAAGGTAACACTCACTCCTATAGCTAGAGCCAAAGTCACAGAAACAGTTGTAAAAAAATAATCAAAAAATTGAACTAAAAATTCAGACTTAGCCTTCAAATCATCACTGCGTATAAAAGAAATAAGATACAAAATCGCTTTATAAGCATAAATTCCAGGTATCATAGGAATAAGAGCAGGGAAAGCGATAATTTCAGCAGGGGTTTTGATAATTTTTGCTAAAGCAATTCCTAAACATCCTATGCAAAATGAAGCAACAAAAGTTGCAATTGCTAAAGTTTGAAAATGAAAATATTCCACCAAGGTAAAACGAAGCCCATGTGCAATTGCCGCTAAAAGAGCAGATAAAATAAGGGTTTTTAAAGGTGGATTACAAGCATAAGCAAACCCAAATCCCGCCACAGCAGCAAAAAACATATCTCTTAAAATAAATTCAATCATCTTAAAATCCCAAAATCCGAAATACTAAGCGTCATGTAAATTCCAAGTGCTATACAACAAATCAAAATAGCCACGCTGATAATACGGCTAAGCCCCATTAAAATATGATCTTTTAATATATCAATCACAGAATTTATAAAAAATACCCCTGGTATAAGATACAAGATACTAGAACCCAAAGCCACATCAGAAGTATTGGTATATCCCATATCCAGTCCAAAAAATACAAACCATGATGAGATAAAAGAACAAAGGATGTATTGAATTCTTAAATCAATCTTTGCTTTAGTTAAAATATATCTTAATAACAATCCCACAAAAGTTGCAAAAAATACTAAATTTCCAGCACCAAAATCACCACCAAAAAGCCTGCAAAAAGCCGAATTTGCCATAGAAACAAATAAAAGATTAAGCAAATAAGAATGCTTTTTTTGTTGAGAAATTTGCTCAAAAACGACTTTTGCTTTTTCAAGATCGTATTTGTGATCATATATAGCCCAGCTTAAAGCACTTAAATCAAAAATAAGTTTAAAATTAACATGGGCATGATGATTGGGTATAACATAAGTTCTTTGAATGGAGTTATCATCCATATCTACAACATTTAAAGTAATATGATGAAAAAAGAAATTGATATTTATCTCATAGCCATAAACCTCAGCTATTCTTCCTACGCATTTTGCCACCCTAGCTGTATAAGTTCCAGCACCTAGCAAAGTTTTAGTATATACGATTAAAAAATTAGTTAATCTTTGTATATCAGGTTTTTCCATATTTTAATAATCTTTGATTGAATTTGTTATAATTATAGCAAATTTTAAAATAAATAAGGAGAAAAAATGGCAAAAATCGGTATAGTTGGTTTAGGTTATGTAGGAGCTGCTAGTGCTTATAGTATAGTTACTCAAGGAATTTGTTCAGAACTTTACTTATATGATATAAAACAAGATTTAGCTCTAGCTCATGCAAGAGATTTGGAAGATATGTCAGCCATTCATTTTTCTTATACAAAAATTTTTCATGCACTAAATTTAGAAAATTTAGCTTCTTGCGATATTATCATTTTAGCTTTTAGAAAAGAAAGCTTAAAAGAATTACCTAGTCGCTTAGTAGAACTTCAAAACAATATCCTCGAACTTAAAGACATTGTCTTAACCTTAAAAAATGCTAATTTTAAAGGCAAATACATCGTCGCAACAAATCCAAATGACACCATAACTTACTACACTCAAGTATTAAGCCAATTACCTAAAAATCATGTTTTTGGTAGTGGAACAAATTTAGATAGTTCAAGACTTAAGAAATTTTTAGCCAAAGATTTAAACATAAATTCAAAAGATATTTTTGCTTGTATGATTGGTGAACATGGAGATTCTCAGTTTGCAGCACTTTCTAATGCAAGCGTTTTAGGACAAAATTTATTAGATTTTTACAAGCAAAAATTAGGCAAAGATTTAGACATACAAGAACTCGAAAAAGCCGTGATTAGCGAGGGATATTTCATCTATGAACGCAAAGGAAGAACAGAATTTGGCATAGGAACTTCTTGTGCAAATTTGGCCAAAGCCATCCTAGAAGATAGAAAAAGTTTACATCCTGTAAGTGTGGTTTTTGATGATATAGCTTTTTCAATGCCCGCTATCATAGGAAAAGATGGTATAGAAAAGGTTTTTGAATTAAAATTCAATGAAAAAGAAAAAACAAAATTAGAAAATTCAAAACAACAAATCAAAAACGCCATACAAAGCGTAAAAGATAAAATTTAAGCCTTTTTAAAAGGCTTTTTGATTTTGATATAAATTAAACTTGCTAAAATCACAAAAACAATTATAATGATTAAAATTTGAGTTAAATAAGTTTTAATCAACTCTTCATTTTGTCCTATATAATAACCCAAAAATACAAGTATAGCCACCCAAATAGCACTACCAAGTGCAGTAAAAAGTATAAAATTTACAAGTTTCATTTTTACCAAACCTGCGGGCATAGAGATGTACTGACGAATTCCTGGTAAAAGACGACAAGTAAAGGTTGAAAATTCCCCGTGTTTGTTAAAAAATTCTTCGAATTTAGCAAATTTGACTTCATTTATACCAAAATACTTACCCCATTTTAATACAAAATTTTTACCCCAAAAAAAGCAAATATAGTAATTAATCAAAGCCCCTAAAACAGAACCTAAAGTCCCACTAAGTATACAAAGAGTGATATCAAGTTCGCCTTTATGTGCCAAATATCCAGCAGGTATCATAACAACTTCACTTGGAAAAGGTATAAAACAACTCTCTAAGGTCATTAAGATAATAATACCCAAATACCCCCAAGCACTAGCCGTCTCAACAATAAAAGAAATGATTTCTTGCATATTAGCCTTATTTGAAGAAAATTTTAAAAAATTGTAGCTTAAAAGATTAAACAGTAAAAAGCGGTTTTATACCGCTTTTTTTATTTACCTGCAACTGAAACTTGATTTGGATTGTCCGCTGCACGAGCGATCATACACTCTTTTAAAACAGCAGCATCAGCTGGATCGCTAACTTTTTTATTAATCCAGCGTTCAACTTGTTTCATTGTTTTTGACTCTGGCTCTGGAGCTTCGTATTTTGCCATCAAACTTGCACAATCAGCTAAAGCAATGATAGGTAATAAACTTGCAAAAAGTATTTTTCTCATCTTTTGCTCCTTAGAATTTTACATTATACATTAACATGATATTATCAGCTCTTGCTTTATCTTTTTTCGCTCCACCAAATGGTAAGCCACGATTACCCCAAATATTTTGGATATTAGTATAACTTAAGCGTAAGAATTGATATCTATCGAGTTGATAAATCACATAAAAATCATGTGCCGTTCCTCTTGTCATTCTTATATTAAGCGGATCGTTGATACTTGGACGGCTCATAGTATACCAGTATCTACTTCCCCAGAAGAACTCATACCCTACTTTTAAAGCCTTGGTAAAATCATAGCGTCCGCCTACATGCACAGCATAGCCATCTTTTTCATTGAACTTACCATTACCATAACCTTTACCTTGAAGAGCTGCACTTAATAATGGATTTATCTCATTATTGCTTCCATTAGAATATCCCAAAGATGCGAACCAATTAAAATTTGTTCCAAAAGCTTTGTAATTTTCAAAATGAATATTAGCTAAAGTAAGATTACCTAAATTAACAACTTCATCATCATCCAATAATATCGATCCTGGAATAGGCAATGCAAAATCAGTCATATGAGCCACATTGAAGATAATAAGATTATCTCCCATGCCTTCTATAGGAAGTTCTCCTTCTACTGCAGCATAGTAAAGATTTGCATCAGCATCTTTTTGATCGCTCATCCAGTCTCTTACCTTGCCTTCTTCATCCCATTGATAAGTTTTACCATAAGCTGCACGGATAGCTACCTTATGATCTTGCAAACTTTCAGGCTTATAAGTGATCACTGCTGCATCACCTAGAGCGTTGATTGCTAAGGCTGGATAAGTTGATTGTCTTAAAGCATTGTTTCTAAGGTTGCTTCCTGGGCCATCGGTTCCTGGCTGTCTTCCTATGGTTGCAATCCACTCAGGTGTGATATAGTAGTCAAGATAAGCTCTATCTACATAAAGCACAGGTCCGCTTGATCTTGTGTTTCTTCCTGCATCTAAGTCATAAGGGCTTCCACTCCAACCCATTTGAGACCAGTTTTTAGCCATAGATAAACGACCATAGAATTTGGTTTTATCATTAATATCAGCATTCATATTTAAATGAAGCTCATTCATCCATTTGTTATTAGCGCTATAATCTTGTCCGCTAACTTTATAGTTTGTATTTGAAACCGCTGTTGAAAACTCAAGTCCAAATTTAACCTTGCTCAAAGCAGCTTGAAATTCTGTTTCATCGGCTCTATCATTAAGATCAGCAAGTTCAGCTTTTACAGCTTCATTTTGCTTAGCTTGAGCTTCCCTTTCTTTTCTGATTTGTGCAAGTTCAGCTTGAATTTGCGCAAGCTGTTTTTGAAGCTTGGTTATCTCATCATCTGTATTTTTAGCAAAAAGTGAAGATGAAAGAAGACAAGCACTTAAAATAAGTGAAAACTTAGTTTTCATAATCATAACTCCTTGTAATTTTGTTACATTTAGTAAATTAAAATTGTGATTATAGAAAAAAAAGTTTAAAAAAAAATTATATATTAATCATTTTTAGCTAGTCAAACTTATGACTAGCTTTGTAAATATTGTAGTTTCAAAAAAGTTTTAAAATTTTAAATTTTTAAATTTTATCGCAAATTTTTATGTCTAAAATTTTATCTCCTTGGCGTATGGAGTCTAAAACTTCTAAACTTTCTTCATCTTTTGGATCAATTTGCCCAAAAACAGTATGAACTCCATCTAAATGAGCTTGAGGGCTGTGACAAATAAAAAATTGAGAACCACCCGTATCGCGTCCTGCGTGTGCCATAGATAAGGTTCCACGCTCATGTTTATGTTCTTGATCACCACATTCGCAAATGATTTCATATCCAGGCCCACCTATACCATTGCCGTGTGGACAACCCCCTTGTATGATAAAATTTGGGATCACACGATGGAAATTTAAATCTTTATAAAATCCTTCATTAGCTAAAGTAGCAAAATTACAAACCGTTTGTGGAGCCTCATCGCCAAAAAGTTTTAGTTTCATTGTACCTTTTTCAGTTTCTATAAGAGCAAATTTATATTCGTTTACTTTGCTTGTGTCGATTGTTTTTATCATTATTTCTCCTTAATCTATATTTGTATAAACAGCTTGAACATCATCATCATCTTCTAACTTATCTAAAAGTTTTTCTATATCGCTAAGCTGTTCTTCGCTAAAGCTTACAGGATTGTTTGGTATATACTCAAGTCCTGCTTTTTTAAGAACTAAACCCTTAGCTTCTATAGCAGAACTTAGCTCACCAAAGGCAGTATAATCACCGCTAATTACTAACTCTTCTTCATTTTGTTCTAATTCTTCAAGCCCTGCATCAATCAAATCAAGTTCTAATTCTTCTAAATCTCCTGCAAATTTTTCAAGATGAAAAACCGCTTTTCTAGTAAACATAAAGCCTAAAGATCCATTTTGTAAAACTTCTCCACCATTTTTGCTAAAAATAGCTTTTACATTAGCCACGGTGCGTGTAGGGTTATCGCTCATACATTCAACTATAACCAAAGCTCCATGTGCAGCTTTTCCTTCATAATGAATGTTTTTAATATCTGCGCTATCCTTTCCACTCGCACGCTTAATAGCCGCATCTATATTATCTTTTGGCATATTATTTGCTTTTGCTGTAGCTATAGCACTTCTTAATTTTGGATTCATATCAGGATCAGTGCCACCTTCTTTAGCAGCTACTTGTATGGCTTTAGCAAGCTTAGGAAAAAGCTTACTCATTTTATCCCATCTAGCCTCTTTAGAAGCTCTTCGGTATTCAAACGCTCGTCCCATAAATTCTCACTTTCTTTAAAGATTTTTAAACTTAAAAGTATAAACTAAAAAGGCTAATTAAAGCTTTAAATGGTATGATTTTACCATTTATTTTTGGGGAGAAACTTTTTGAATATCGCAAAAAAAGAACTTTTTATTGCTTGGTTTTTCTTGATTGCTGCTATTGTATTTGAAGTTTTAGGTACTAGTTTTTTAAAAATGGAAAATCAAATTTTAGGCTATATATTTATGGCTTTATTTATAGCTTTTTCTTATTTTTTTATGGGCAAGGCGATTAAAAAAATTCAAGTAGGCATAGCCTATGCTGTATGGGAACTTTTAGGGATTATTCTTATACTTTTAGTTTCTTTTATAGTTTTTAAAGAGAGTTTAACCTTAACTCAAATTCTAGGCATTGTTCTTTCTATCGTTGGAATTATCATGATTAACATAGGCGAGGTTAAAGAATAATGTATATTTTTATCATTGTTCTATCGGCATTGTTAGATATCGTAGCAAATTTATTGCTAAAAAAATCAGATGGTTTTAAGCATAAAATTTGGGGCTTGGCTGCGATTATCAATGCTATACTTGCTTTTTTTCTGCTTTCTTTTTCTTTAAAATATGTTCCTTTAAGCATAGCTTACTCAACTTGGGGTGCTATAGGCATTATAGGAACTTGTCTTGGTGGATGGATTTTATATAAAGAAAAATTAAACAAAATAGGAATTTTAGGTATCATTATCGTGATAATAGCAGTATTTTTACTAAACTATTAAAACAGCAAAATGCGGTTTTAATGTTCCATTTTGTTTTTTGCTTCAATACCCATTAAAGAAAATGCGGTTTTAATACCAAGAGCAACCAAAGAAAATAATTTAAGCAAATCATTTTCATTTGCAGAGCCTACAACTTTATTTTCATTGTAGAATTTATGAAAATTTGCAGCTAAATTTTTAAGATAATCAGGAATTTTTTGCAAAGCTCTAGCCTCAAAAGCATCGTTTAAAATAGCCTTTAAATTCAAAGCTTCAAAAAGCAAATTTACGCCATCTTGATTTAAACTTTGCAAATCAGCTTTCATTACATCATCGATTTTTTTACCAGCTTTAGCAAACACTTGATGAATTCTAGCGTGTGCATAGTTGATATAGTATACAGGATTAGAGCTATCTTCTTTTTGCAAATCACTAATATCAAATTCCAAATGAGTATCGCATTTTTTACTCAAAAAGATATAACGCAAAGCATCACTTCCTATCTCATCAACTACATCGCTCATCAAGATAAAATTTCCTGCTCTTTTGCTCATTTTATAAGGCTCTCCATCTTTAAGCAAGGAAACCATTTGTGCTAAAATAATCTCAAGATTATTAGAGTCAAATCCCAAAAACTCCATCGCAGCTTTCATTCTAGGGATATAACCATGATGATCTGCTCCCCAAATATTAATACACTTTCCATAACCACGACTCATTTTATCTTTATGATAAACAATATCTGCTGCCAAATAAGTCCCGCGTCCATCTTCACGGATAATTACCCTATCTTTTTCATCGCCTTTTTGCGAAGAAGCAAGCCAAATTTTACCTTCTTGCTCGTAAATTCCTTTATGCTCTTTTAAAGATTCTAAAGTTGCATTTAAAGCATCATAATACGATCTTTCGCTTACATAGCTGTCAATTTTAATCTTTGCTTGTTCTAAATTTTGTTTAATCAAAACAAGCATTTTATCTTTTGCCCAATCAGCCAAACTAGGGATATTTTCTTCGCTAAAAAATTCTTTACCAAATTTTTCAAAAGCTTCTTTTGCCAAATCCGCTATATACTCGCCTTTGTAATATTGCTCTGGATATTCAACATTTTCATGAAGTGTATTTTCTTTCACACTTAGTAAAATAGAAAGCCCTAGTAAATAAATTTGATTACCCGCATCATTAACATAGTATTCTGTATCGAATTTATAACCCAAATGTCTTGCAAGTCTTGTTAAGGTGTCTCCAAAAACAGCACCTCTTGCATGTCCTATGTGTAAAGGCCCAGTAGGATTTGCACTCACATATTCAAGCAAAAAACTTTCTTGTTTTTTTTCTCCTTTAGCAAAATCATTTGGATTTGTTAAAGCCTGATTTGCAAGTTCATTTAAAAAAGTTTTGGAAATTCTAAAATTTAAATACCCATTTACAGCTTCAACTGATTCAAAACAATCATGATTTTGAAATTTGCTCGCTAAGTCACTAGCGATCAACATAGGAGATTTTTTTAACTCCTTAGCCAGTGAAAAAGCCAAAGGGGTAGCAAAATGTGCTAAATTTTTATCCTTTGGATTTTCAAGTGCAAAATCACACTCTAAAATCTTTTTAATTTCATTAAAAATAATACTTTTCAAAAGACTAAACCTTAAGCTTTTTTTGTTTCGTCTATACTTGCATCAGTATTTGTATTATTAGTTGTGTTTTTATTTTCTTCTATTTTTTGAGTATTTTTTGCTACTTCATCATCATTATTCATTTCATCTTTAAAAGTTTTAATACCTTTACCTAAACCCTTTGCAAGTTCTGGAATTTTTTTTGCTCCAAAAAGCAATACAACAATCAATAAAATAATCAACCAATGACTTGGACTTGACCAACCACCCATTTTATTCTCCTTCATTCCAAATATTTTGAATTTGCCCTAGATTCTGCCCTTTGGTTCTAAATTTATGGGCGATTAAAATCGCTCGCAATGCTTCATAACTTTGCTTTAACTCATTGTTAATGATAAGATAATCATACTCACTAAGCTCTTTCATTTCATCACTAGCGTTTTGTAATCTTTTTTCTAGTTGTATTATTGTATCAGTATTTCGCTTAATAAGTCTTTTTTTTAGCTCATCTTTATTTTTTGTAGTAATAAAAACAGAAACAATCTTATCAGCCATTTTTTTTCTGGCTATTTTAAATCCTTGCACATCAATATCAAAAACAACTATTTTTCCATTATCTAAAGCATTTTGAGTGTGCTTTAAAGAAGTACCATAAAAATTTTCATGCACTCTAGCCCATTCTAGAAAATGATCACTATCTATACCTTTTTGAAATTCTTCATGGGATATAAAATGATAATGTATTCCATTTTTTTCACCCTCTCTTGGTTTGCGAGTTGTTGAAGAAATAGAAAAATAAAGCTCATCTTCAAATTCATCAAAAAGTTTTTTTAAAAGAGTTGATTTTCCAGCACCACTAGGACCTGAAATCAACAAAACAAAACCTTGCAATTTCAATCCTCTTTAAAACTAATGTTTATATTTATATTCATATTCATACCCTTAAGAGCAGCTTTTAAGGTATCATCTTTAATACTTGAAGTGATCGCTCCTGCTATGCTTTGGCTAAGCTCATTAACTATCTCTTCGCTATTATCATCTTTAGTTGCATCACTTGCTATAGGCTCTTCATTTTTTTCTAAGATTTCCTCTCCAAGAGCTTCTTGTATATCACTTTCTTTCAATGCATCAAAATCACTTATATTTAAATTTGGCACAACCACTTCCTCTTCATTTGTTCCTAATTCTTTATCGTCTAGAATTGGTTCATCTTTAAAATCTTCTAAAACCTTGCTACTATTTTCACTATCAATACCATAATCAAGCTCATCAAGTTGAGCTAGTTCTTCTTTGATTTGATCTTGAGTACTCAAATTTGAAGCAAAATCATCTATTTCATCTTGAACATCTTCTTCCACAACAGGAGCAAACTCCTCTAAAACTTCCTCTGATTCTTCATTATCTTTTGCTTGACCTAAAAATTCAGCATCCTCAGGAAGATCATCAAAATCCATTTCTTTTTCTTGCTCTTCAACCACAGGAAGATCATCAAAGTCGCTTATATTAGCTTGTAATTCTTTGTTATCTCCTAAATCTTCATCATTTTTATCATCTAGCTCATCTAAACTAGGCTCAGTATCCAAAGCTGTATGTTCTTGGCTTAAGTCTTCTTTTTCGCTTTCACCATCTTCTAAAGTTAAATCTAAATCAGTTTGAATGTCTTCTTGAGTCTGTTCTTTAGTTGTTTCTTGTTCTAAATTTTCATGTTCTAAATTTTGAGTTTCTAAAGTTTTGTTTGCATTATCATCTTGAGATTCGCTAAGCTCTTCTTGCTTTTCTATTTCTTTATTTTTATCATCTTCTTTGATTTCTAAATCTTCATCATTTTTATCATCTAGCTCATCTAAACTAGGCTCAGTATCCAAAGCTGTATGTTCTTGGCTTAAGTCTTCTTTTTCGCTTTCACCATCTTCTAAAGTTAAATCTAAATCAATTTGAGTGTCTTCTTGAGTCTGTTCTTTAATTGTTTCATGTTCTAAATTTTGAGTTTCTAAAGTTTTGTTTGCATTATCATCTTGAGCATCATCATCAAAACTCAAATCTTCCATTCCCTCTGAATTTATATCTAAAGAATTTTCATCAGGCAAATCATCTAAATTTAAATTATCTAAATCCAAGCTTATATCAGCATAAGGATTTTCATCATTGCTTAACATTGGCAAATCAATAGATGTATGCTTGTTCGCATCTTTATTATTAAGTAAATTTAAAAAATCTGTAGGTAAAAAAGGTTTTTGTAAAATTTGCGCATCTATATCTTCTACATTTTGATTTCGCGGGGCTAAAAAAATCAATCTATCGCATTTTTCTTTAAGAATTTTTAAAGGTGCTGGAGTATCACTATCTACAACAATCACATCATAATTACCCAAATTTTCACTATAAGCATTAAGTTCTTCAAAATCATAAGACATTTTTTTAGCACTAAGGCTTACAAGTCTTGAAACTACAGGGTTTTCATTTAAAAGTAAAATTTTCATCACTTTAATCCTTAAAAAATAATCGCTATTTTACGATAATTTCATTTATCCTTTCCTTAGAAGAAAAAAAGAGTTTGCATATGAGTAAAAAGTTCTAAAATTAAATTTTTAAAATATTGCATCATAACTAGTAAAATAGCAATCAAAACTACAAAACCTAGAGCTATCTTTATAGGATAGCCAATAACTAAAAGATTAAATTGTGGCATTGTTTTCATCAAAAGTCCAAAAATAACATCGGCTAAAAGTGAAATTCCAAGTATAGGAAAGCTCATAGTAAAACCTATGATGAAAATATTAAACATACCCATATTTAAATAATGCATTAAATTCTCATGCGGATAAAATCCACCTAAACTAATATAACCCAAAGAATGACTTAAAAACAAAAGCATTAAATGATGGCCATCAAAAGCAAGAAAAAACATCAAAGCAAGTAAATTTAAAATTTGAGATGTGATAGGCATACTCGTTCCAGAACTTGGATCTAATATACTTGCCATAGTAAATCCCATAGTAAAAGCAATCTGCTCACCTGCCATCATAATAATAGCAAAAATAATTTGAAGCATTAATCCTGCTATCATTCCAAAAATCACTTCACTAATAAGCTGTAAAACAAAAAAACTATCTAAATGCAAAGATTCTAATCTAGCCAAAGGATATAAATACATAGTCAAAAATAAAACTATAGTACTTTTTATCACCATAGGAATAGAATTATGTGAAAAAAAAGGAAAAAAAACTATAAGACCACCCATTCTAGCAAGAAGCAACATAAAAGTTACAACATTTTTATCACCTAAATAATTAACAAATTCCATTGGCGTTTATAGTATAAGTTTTATCACAAAAACTTGCGAGCTTGCTATCGTGAGTTACAAAAAATAAAGCTGCATCATTTTCTTTAACATAGGAAATTAAAAGCTCGATAACATTTTTAGCATTATCAAAATCCAAATTTCCAGTTGCTTCATCAGCAAAAATAATCTTTGGTTTTTTACAAAGCACACGCGCGATACTCACACGCTGTTGTTGTCCGCCGCTAAGCTTTCCTATTTTTTGATGTAAAAGCGTATCAATACCTAACCTTTTTAAAATTTTCTCATCTAAATCTTGACCTGATAAAACACTAGCAAGTTCGATATTTTCTAAAGCTGAAAAACCTTTAAAAAGATAATGTGTCTGAAAAATAATACCAAAATCATAACGGCGAATTTTTAATCTTTCGTTTTCATCTATCTGATAAAGACTAGAACCTTTAAAAAAAACTTCACCTTTTTTTGGAATCAATAAAGAAGAAAGTATGTGCAAAAGAGTAGATTTACCACAACCGCTGCTCCCTTGAATAGCAATGCAATCTTTGGTATTTAAAGTAAGATTTAAACCCTCAAAAAGCGGATAATCAAAACTATGGCTTAAATTTTCCGCTCTTAAGAGTTCCATTTTTAACCGTTTTTAAAGTTGTGCAGCAACTTCAGCCGCAAAATCTTCAGTTTTCTTTTCTAAACCTTCGCCAACTTCAAAGCAAATAAATTCAACAATTTTAATTTTTCCGCCAAATTCTTTTTCTTTTTCAGAGATCACTTGTTCTACAGTTTTTTTATCATCCATTACATAAAACTGACCCATTAAAGTAAGTTTGCTATCGAGTTGAGAATTATCAGCTATAAAACTATTCATTTTGCCCGGGATAATATTGTCCCAAATTTTTTCAGGTTTACCTTGAGCTTTAAGTTCTTCTTTGATTTTTTCTTCAGCTTCTTTTAAAATTGCATCGCTTAATTGTTTGCGACTTGCAAATTGAGGAATTTTATGTTCAGGTTTATTTGGATCTTTAAGTCTGCGTCTTTCTTCATTTTCTTTTTCAAGTTCAGCGACCAAGGCTTTGTATTCATTTTCAACAAAAGTCATATCCAAATCTTCATAACTTAAATAACTTGGTCTCATTGCTGCAATATGCATACAAATTTGTCTTAATAAATCTCTTGATTTTGAAGCTACTTCAGCACTATCACAAGCTGCAGCGATCACAACACCAACACGGCCATTTGTATGAATATAACCATTTACAACGCCGTTAGCACCTGCTTTTAAAGTTGCAAATCTTCTTACAACTAAGTTTTCTCCTATAGTTGCAATTTGACTTTTTAAATATTCTTCAAATTTTACGCCATTGATTGTGCTTGAATGAAGTTCTTCCACACTTTGCAAGCTATTGCTTTGAATATGAGCTGTAGTATCTTTTGTTAAAGCGATAAACTGATCATTTTTTGCCACAAAATCTGTTTCGGAATTAATCTCACTTACAGTTGCACTTGTAAAATCATCACTTACTTTTACACTTACCAAACCTTCTGCAGCAAGTCTATCTGCTTTTTTAGCAGCCTTACCTAAACCTTTTTCTCTTAAAAGTTGTACTGCTTTATCAAAATCTCCATTAGTTTCACTCAAAGCATTTTTACAATCCATCATCCCCGCGCCTGTACTTTCGCGGAGTTCTTTTACCATTGCAGCAGTAATTTCAGCCATTATTCTTGCTCCTCACCGAAGTCTTCTTCGCTCATCGCTTCATCTAAAACTTCTTTTTTCTCTTCATCGGTGATTTCTTTTTCTTCATTTGCCAAAGCTTCACCATCTTGTTCTCTTAAAGCTTTTCCTTCATTAATCGCTTCAGCCATTTCTTGGCAGAAAAGTTGCACTGAACGAATTGCATCATCATTTCCTGGAATAGGATAAGTTACCAAATCAGGATCGCAGTTTGTATCTAGTGGAGCTACAACAGGAATTCTTAATCTATTTGCTTCTTGAACAGCTATTTTTTCTTTTACTGTGTCAATAACAAAGATCATATCAGGTTGAGTTTTCATATAACGAATTCCACCTAAATAAGCTAATAATTTTTCTTTTTTTCTTGTAAGCATTAAAGCCTCTTTTTTAGTTAAAAGTTTAATACTTCCATCTTCTTCCATTTTTTCAATTACTTCTAATTTTCTAATTGATTGGCGAATGGTACCAAAATTTGTCATCATACCGCCAAGCCATCTATGATTTACATAAGGCATACCGCATTTTTCAGCGTATTCTTTAATCGCTCCACCTGCTTGTTTTTTTGTTCCAACAAAAAGTATAGTTTTTCCTTCAGCGGCAGCGTCACGAACGATATTATAGGTATATCTAAAATATCTTAAAGTTTTTTGCAAATCAATTACATAAATACCTTTTCTCTCGCCAAAAATGAATTTTTTCATCTTTGGATTCCAGCGTCTTGTTTGGTGTCCAAAATGCACACCGCATTCTAATAAATCTCTCATACTAACCATGAGTTTCTCCTTATAAATTTAGCTTTATTCCTCCACATCCCTTAATTTACACAAGCTAAAAAGGATTGATGTGTGTGAAATGAAGCTAATATTTTATCAAATTTAAGTTTAGTTTTTACTTATATATGTAGTCCTTGGTAAGGCTTAGATTATTATTGATTTCTTTTGTGATTAAAAATTGGAACAAATCCACGCTTCCAACACGAAAAGCAGAGGCACAAGAACGAAGGTACAAATCCCACATTCTTATAAATTCTTCATCATATTTTTCCCTTACCTTGTCTAATACTTTGTTAAAATTTTCATCCCATAAATCTAAAGTTTTCGCATAGTGCATTCTTAAACTTTCTGCTAAAAGAAGATGAAAATCCCACTCGCTCATAGCACTTACAACCTCTCTTAAAGAAGGTAAATATCCTCCTGGAAAAATATATTTATCTATCCAAGCATTTGTTTTTCCTTCAAACATGGCTAAAATAGAATGTAAAAGCATAGAACCTCCAGGTTTTAACACTTGTTTTACTTTCATGAAATAAAGTCCTAAATTCTCTTTACCTACATGTTCAAACATACCCACAGAAACAACTTTATCAAAATAATTTTCAAATTCTAAATCTTGATAATTTTGAAGTCTTATTTCTATTTTATCTTCAAGACCAAGTTCTTTTACTCTTTCCTTAGCTTTTTTACACTGCTCCTCTGAAATAGTAGTTCCAACAACCTTAACTCCATACTTTTGAGCCGCCACAATAGAAAGCCAACCCCAGCCACAACCTATATCTAAAAGCTTTTCTCCTTCTTTTAAATCAAGTTTTTTAAGAGTATGTTCTATTTTGTTAATTTGAGCTTCATAAAGAGTATTATTAGGCTCTTTAAAATAAGCGCAAGAATAGCTCATAGTATCATCAAGCCAAAGCTTATAAAAATCATTACCTATATCATAATGACTTTTGATATTTTTACTTTCTTGCTTTTGAGTTATTTTACTCAATACATCTTTTTTGGTTTTAAAAAATTGCTGATTAGAAAAATAGTATAACACCCTAGCCATTTCATCATAATCGCCCTCTATGTCAAGTTTTGCCTGCATATAATGTCTTGCAAAAACCAAACTTGTATCACCAAATAACTCCAAAAAAGGAATTTTTTCTTTGAAAATTAAAGAAAATTTAGCAGGCTGACTACCCACATGAAATTCTTCTTGATCCCAAAATACGATTCTAAAATTTCCATAATTCCATTTTGAAAGAATAAATTTAATCATTTGTTTTTCAAGCATGACATACTCCAATTAATAAAAATTATTATTTGATAGTATATATTAATTAGGTTTAAAATTTAATAAAATCGAAGAAAAGATAGAATTTTTGCCACAGATATAAAATAGTGGCAAAAATTTTATAATATTAATGTAATTTAGACCAAACAGAACGCTTCCAACCTATAGCAAAAATACTTAAAATTACAAAGAATATCATTACATAAATTCCTGTAGTTTTTCTTTCTTCTTTTTTGCTATCACCCACTTGATCAATATAAGATACAACCTTAGCCTGTGCAGCTTCTGTTAAACCTACTCTTGGCATAGCGGTTCCTGGAAGAAGTTTTTGAGTATTATTAATAAAATCATGTAAATATTGCTCACCACGAGATCTTATCATCATAGAAAGATCAGGCGGAACAGAACCTAAATAAGTTTTTAAATCATTTTGATTTGATGGAGTAAAAAAGCTATCGTATTTCATATCATGACAACGTCCGCAAGCCTCAATAAAAGTTGCTTTATCTTTAGCAAATTTTATATCTTTTTCCATTAAAGCTGCTTTTTGAGCACTATTTTCCATTTTAGCATATTTTGCCTCAACATCTTTCTTAATAGTAGCATCTTCATTGGCTTCAAATTTAACACTCACATCTTTAAGATAAGCAATTACATTGGCTATATTTGCATTTGTAGCTTCTTCACTTTCTCCTGAAGTATCTTTATTGTAAGCTGTCATAATAAAAGCATCACCAAATTTATGATCTACTTTTAAAGCAAGCGCAGGATGCATAATCAAAGCTGCTAAAAATTTTTCATCAAAAATAGTACCAGCTGCACTAAGATCAGGTGGTATTACTCCCATAGAAGAATCAGTAATATTAGCTGCTATTCCATCTTCTTTTACACCATGACATGCAAAACAGTTATTTTCAAAAAATTCTTTACCTTTTTTTGCATCACCCTTAGCAAAATCGATCTTTGCAACATCTGCCCAAAGTGTTTCAACCTTGCTTAATTCTTCTTTTGCTTTTTCAAGTTCTTTGTTTGCACTCTCTATTCTTTTAGCATCTCCTGAAGCTTGTGCATCTTTTAGAGCTAATTCTTTAGCTTCAACTATACCTTTTGCAAAAGTAGTATCTTCAACAGCAAAATCAAAATTTGCAGGAGCAACATGAGGTTTCATCACTGAATGAGCATAAGGCTCTACCCCCCAATATACAAGTGCAGTAAAAACTACTACAACTAAAAATATTTTTATTTCTCTCATTGTTTAGCTCCTTTTCTCTCCATAATAGTAATAACCGGTAAAACTACAATAAGTAAAAGTAAAAATACTATAGAAGCATAAAATCCTACCCAAGCATTTACACCTGTTGGAGGTAATTTTCCATAAACTGTTAAAACAATTAAATCAATAAGCAATATCCAAAACCAAATGAAAAATAAAGGTCTTTCATGAGCTGGTTTTACAACATCACTTCTATCAAGCCAAGGAAGCAAGAAGAAAATCACTTGAGCAATACCAAATGCAGCCAAACCTATATCAAAAGCTTTAATACCTGCAATATCAAAGAAAAATCCTCTTAAAACTTCATAGCTCCATAAGAAATACCACTCAGGATAAATATGAGCTGGTGTTTTAAGCGCATTAGCTGGATCAAAATTAATTGGATCCATTGCAAATTCAAATTTAAAACAGACCAAATAAAAGAAGAAAATCATAAAAAAGCTTATATACATAAAATCTTTTGATAAAAATCCTGGCCAAAAAGGAATCACTTTAGAACCCTTTGTGTCACCTGCCATGTATTTTTCAGCCTCTAAATCAAAGTCAAGTTCTTCAGAAATTTCATTATTAACATGAGGAATTCTTAAAGAATAGAAGTGAAATGCTATAATAGCAATGATAACTATAGGAAGCAAGCACACATGAAGCATAAAAAATCTTGTTAAAGTTGGATCAGAAACCGCATAATCTCCACGAATCCAAATCACAAGCTCAGGGCCAATAAATGGTATCCCTCCAAAAAGATTAGTGATTACTTGGGCTGCCCAATAACTCATTTGTCCCCAAGGAAGCATATACCCACTAAAAGCTTCAGCAGAAAATACAACAAACAAAAGCATACCGCTAACCCAAATCATCTCACGACCTTTCTTATAAGAACCGTAATAAATTCCTGTTAGCATATGTATGTATATAATCAAAAATACAACAGAAGCAGCAACACCATGCATGTGACGCCAAAGCCATCCATAATCCACCTCTTGCATAATAGTCTTATTCACACTATCAAAAGCAAGTGCAGTATCTGGTTTATAATACATTACGAGTAAAAGTCCTGTAACAAAAAGCACTGCAAAAAGAGTGGTTAAAATAACCCCCATTGCCCAAAGAAAGTTAATTTGCTTTGGTATCCAATACTTTACCATTAAAACATCAAGTAGTTTATGTACTGCAAGTCTTTGATCAAGCCAATCTACAAGACCATTAGCTTTTCTAATTTGTGCCATCTTAAGCCTCCGCTATCATTTTTTTATATTCAGGACCCTCTTCGCCTAAAACAAGTTTGGTTCCATCGATCTTAAAAGGAGGAATTTCAAGAGGCTTTGGAGGAGGTCCAAAGACATTTTTTCCACTTGTGTCAAATTCTCCACCATGACAGGCACATTTAAACAATTGCTCACTTGGTTGGTAAGCAGGTATACAACCCAAATGCGTACAAAGTCCTATAACCACAGTATAAGCTGCGTTATCTACCACAACATCACGTTTTTCATCTTTTGGCATACTCGCATCTTTTTTTAATATAAAAATAGGCTTTTTACGCCATTCTATAGTTCTAAGCTCTCCATCTTGCATTCCTGATAAATCTACTGTAGTAAAACCTGCAGCTTTGACACTTGGAAGCGGATCCCAAGTTTTTTTCATCGCAACAAGCGAGAAAACACCGCCTACAGCAGCTACGCTTCCAAATGCAAAGCCCATAAAGCTTCGTCTACTCTCAGATGTAGCCATAACTTGTCCTTTCGATTTTATTTTTTAACCAAGTTAAAAGTTTATCGAAATTAAAATAAATTTTTTCTTTGTTTAACAAGTTTTGATATTTAGACAATAAGAGCAAAAAGAGAAAAAACAAGCACGGGTAAAGTTATCAAAAAGCCAAATTTACAATATTGCCAAAAAGAAATATTAATGCCTTTTCTAGCTAAAACTCCAAGCCAAAGCAAAGTTGCCAAAGAACCTATTGGTGTAAGTTTTGGGCCTATATTTACCCCCAAAAGATGTGCATAAATCATCAAAGAATCAAAAGAAAAATTCTCAAAATATTCTTTTAATGCCAAATCTCCGATTAAAACCATAGGCAAATTATTAAACACAGAAGATCCAAAAGCTGAAATCAAAGCCACACTAAAAATTCCACTCTTATCTTGCATCAAAAAAGCATAGCTTTTAACCAAAATTTCACTCACACCTATTTTATGTAAAGCAAAAACCACCATATAAAGCCCAAAACTAAAAAGCAAAACTCCATAAGGTGCTTCAAAAAGAATTTTAACACTTTTTTTACCTTGAATTTTTAAAACAATAAGCCAAAAAATTCCCGCCCAAAGCAAAGCAAAAAAACTTATTTTAATATCAAAAATTTCACCTATAAAAAAACTGATCACAAAAAGAAGTAAAAATACTATGCAAAGAAAAAACAATTTCAATGAAATTTGCTCTTTTTTGACTAATTTAAATTCAAGCCTTTTAGGCAAAACTCTCACATAAAACATAAAAACCATAACTATAGTAGAAAGCAAAACAAAAAAATTTGGCAAAAACATATTTTTAGCAAATTCTAAAAATTCTATCTTAAAATAATTTGCTGTAATGATATTGGTTAAATTTGAAATAACCAAAGCGTTTGAACTTGCATCACATAAAAAAGAAAGGCTAAGTAAAAAAGAACTTAAAATAAAAGCATGATTTTTACAATCTTTAAGAGTTGAAAATAAAGCTATAATAATAGGTGTAATGATTAAAATCGCTCCATCGTTAGCAAAAAATGCAGAAAGAAAAAAGACAAAAATCAACAAAAATAACATCAATTTTTTTGTGCTGATATAAATTTTTTCTTGATTTTTCTCTCTAGAAAAATGCAAAATTTTACTCGCAATAAAATAAAAAAATCCTAAAGCTTCCAAGCTAAAAGAAAGGATAATCAACCCAACTAAAGTTAAAGAACTATCCCAAACCAAAGAAAAAACAAAATAAGCATCTTTAAAATCTATCAATTGAAAAATAAAAACAAAAAAAGCCCCCAAACTAGAAAATACCCAAATAGGTAAATTCCATGGACGCCAAAAAAGTAAAACTAAAGTAGATAAAAAAATAAAAAAAGCAAGCATTTAAGCTTTTTTCTTTTGCATTTTGATATAAATTTGTAAAATATCTAACGCTGCAGGAGTAATTCCACTGATTTGACTTGCAGCAAAAATGGTTGGAGGTTTATGATGATTAAGTTTTTCTACAACCTCATTACTCAAACCGCTTACACTTTTAAAATCAAAATTTTCAGGAATTTTAAGCTCACTAAGATTTTTCATTTTTTCTACTTGAGCTTTTTGCATACTGATATAATGATAATACTTTGCCTCATTTAAAATTTCTCTTAAAGAATAATTATCCATGGTTTCAAATATAGGGTCAAGTTTTTTTAATTTTTCTATATCAAAACTTGCTCTTGCAACAATTTTTTGAAGATTGACTATAGAAGAAATTTTATCTTCTCCTAAACTCTCTAAAAAAGCATTATTTTGGTTATTAGGCGTAAATTCTTTAGAAAGTAAAAATTCAAGTCCTTTTTGAAGATTGTTTGCGATATTTTGTATATAAGTAAAATCTTGCTCGCTTAAAAGCCCTAAATCATAGCCATATTTTCCAAGTCTAAGTATAGCATTTTCTTCCCTTAAAAGCAGTCTAAATTCCGCTCTTGAAGTAAACATTCTATAAGGTTCTTTTGTGCCTTTTACTACCAAATCATCGATTAAAACTCCTATATAAGCTTCATCACGCCTTAAAATCAAAGGCTCTTTCATATCTATGCTTAAACTTGCATTGATTCCTGCCATAAAGCCTTGTGCTGCAGCCTCTTCATAACCTGTAGTTCCATTAATCTGTCCTGCACAATAAAGATTTTTAATGTTTTTAAGTTCTAAAGTATGCTTAAGTTCAGTTGGCTCTATATAATCATATTCTATAGCATAACCAAAACGGGTTATTTTAGCATCTTCAAAACCCTTTACAGAACGCAGCATTTGAATTTGTACCTCATAAGGCAAAGAAGTAGAAAAACCGTTGATATAATACTCCGTCGCATCGATAGTTTGAGGTTCTATAAAAAGATGATGACTTTCTTTGTCGCTAAAACGATTGATTTTATCTTCTATAGAAGGACAATACCTTGGCCCTACACCTTCAATTTGTCCTGTAAAAAGTGGAGCACGATAAAAATTATTCTTAATAATCTCATGTGTAGTTGTATTAGTGCGTGCGATATAACAAGGAAGTTGAGTAGGATTAAAATTTTTTGAACGAAAGCTAAAAGCTTTAGGATTTACATCACCATTTTGAATTTCAAGCACGCTAAAATCAATGCTTTTTGCATCCACTCTTGGGCAAGTTCCTGTTTTTAAACGCCCCATTTTTAAACCCAAAGTCTGTAGATAATTTCCTAAATTTACCGAAGCAAGCTCCCCTACCCTTCCTGCTTGAAGTTTATTTTCACCTACATGAATAAGTCCATTTAAAAAAGTTCCTGTTGTTAGGATCACTTTTTTGGCAAAATATGTATTTTCTAAATTTGTTTTTACGCCTTTAACTTCATCATTTTCTATGATTAAAACACTCGCTTGTTCTTGAGAAATTTCTAAATTTGGAAGTTTTAAAAGTTTATTACGTGCAATGATACGGTATTTATCCATATCAATTTGTGCCCTACTTCCTTGAACGGCTACACCCTTACTCTCATTTAAAATGCGAAATTGTATCCCTGCTTCATCGGTGATTTCACCCATAAGACCACCCATGGCATCAAGTTCTTTTACCAAATGCCCTTTAGCAAGCCCACCTATAGCTGGATTACAGCTTGCTGCTCCTATTTGTTCAATCAATGTAGTTAAAAGTAAGGTTTTTTTACCCATTCTAGCAGCAGCAGCACTTGCTTCAACACCTGCATGTCCACCGCCTATAACAATGATATCAAACATATTTTGCCTTGAGAAATGTGAATTTTAAAAAGAAGGATTATATAATATTTAGACTTAAAACAAACTCGTTTTAAGTCTAACAAAAATTCATTTAGCTTCTTGAAGAGAGAAAATTAACTCATTATAAGTTTTATCTGCATCTTTACAGAAATTTTCAAGCATCTCAACACCCTTGTTTAAGCCTTGTTGCTGTTCTACTCTTAAAAGATCACTATAAAGGCTTTCTATTGTGGAAATAGCACTTTTATTTGGCATACGACGAACAGAATAATAACCTATGATATTGTTATTAATGTCTATTGATGGGGTTACATTTGCAAAAACCCAATAGTAATTGTTATCTTTGGTTTTATTTTTTACATAAGCAAAAATTTCTTTGCCTTCTTTCATATAATCCCATAAATATTTAAAAACAGTTTTTGGCATCTCTTTATGTCTTACTATGTTATGAGGTTTATTTAAAACTTCACCCATGGTATAACCTGCATATTTTAAAAAATCATCATTTGCATAAACTATTTTACCTTTTAAATCTGTTTTAGAAGTAATTAAACTATCTTCTTGTAAAAAAATTTCTCTTGACATTTTCCCACCCTCTTAATTTATATTTTTAATTTTGCTAAGATTTCAGCACTTCTTTGCTCTAGTGATTTAATATCATTTACAATCGCATCATAAGCTTTTTGATCGATATAATCTTGACTTGATTCTTCTATTGCTTTTTTAGCGTTATCTTTTATAAATTCTTTAGCTAAATTTAACTCAGTTTCAGAACTAAGCTCATTAATAACACCTTGAGCTCTCTCATCTTGACAAAGATTAGAAATTGGATCTACACTTTCAAGATTGAAATTTTGAGCCCCATTTAAATTTAAATATATATTTGATTTATAAAGAATATGATCGATTTTAACTACAGATAAAATCAATCTCTTTGCAAAGGATCCAAAATTAACACCAAGAGCACTACTATTTTCTTCTAGACGTTTAAAAGCTTGAGAAAATTTATTAATTCTTTCTTCAGATTCACTAACAATGTTAAAAACTTGCTCACTGCCACTTTGGATATTTACAAAATCTTGTTGCATAGTCTGAATTGCAATAGAAATTTCGCTTGTAGATCTTTGAGTTCTTTCTGCTAACTTTCTAACTTCATCAGCCACAACCGCAAAGCCTCTACCATGCTCTCCTGCACGCGCAGCTTCAATGGCGGCATTTAAAGCTAGAAGATTGGTTTGATCAGCTATATCGCGTATAACTTCAACCACTGAAGTAATATTTTGGGAATTAGCCACAAAAGTTTGCACTGTTTCCTTGCTTGAATTTACAACATCCATTAAAGTGCCCATAGCACTTTGTAAAGAATCCACTTCTGAGCCATTTTCTGTAGCTGTATGAGTAATGGCATCAACTGTACCATATACATTTTTCATCATACTAATATCTTGATTTAACGAGTTAGAAATTTGAGACATATCTTTATTTTGATTTCCAAGGCTTAAATCCATTAAAGTTCTTGATAAAGCATTTTTAAAAGTAGATCTTGCTGTCACTTCTATGTTTGCTAAAGCTTTATTTATAAATTCGATATTATGAGCAAAAATTCCTTTTAAACCTTCAGGCAAAGCCTTGCGATAAAATTCACCTTTTTGAGAACATGAAATAGAAGTATTAATTTCCCTTAAGTAAGCTTCTAGCCCATCAATAGTATTGTTAAGATTATCTGCTATTTCGGCTAATTTTTTGCTTTTTGTTTTTACATAGATGATTCTATTGTCGAAATTTCCTTCTTTTAACTCTCTACAAAGAATCAAAAGTTTATCTATCATTATTTGCTCATCTTTGTGTTGTCTAAGCAAATAAATCATTAAAACAGCGATTAAAACAAAAATTATCGCTCCAACAAAATATGAATAAAAGACACCTAAAACACCGATAACACTTAGAAAAATAGTTAATAATAATCCATTTTTCACCATAAATTTACCCCTTTTTATTGAAAATTTTTTGAAATCATAAATCAAAACAATACTTTAATAATATATTACTTTAATTTCTAGGTGAAAATTATACAATAAAAAAGATTAAATATATCTTATTTAATTATTTTCTTGTAAGTTAAAAATAAGTTCATTATAAGTCATTTTATAAGAACTTACAATATCCATTAAAGCTGAAACTCCAGCATTAATGCCTGATTTTTGCTCTTTTTCAAGTAAAATTTTATAAACTTCTTCAATTATAGAAAGAGATTTTCTATTGGGTGCACGACGAACAGAATAATAATTGATGATATCTCCATTAGCATCAAATGAAGCACTTACATTTGCAAAAACCCAGTAAAAATTACCATCTTTGGCTTTATTTTTCACAAATGCAAAAATTTCATCTCCTTTTTGAATATAATCCCAAAGACATTTAAATACAGTGCGTGGCATATCTTCATGTCTTACTATATTATGAGATTTATACAAAAGTTCATCAACTTTATAACCTGCGTATTTTAAAAAGTCATTATTGGCATAAATGATATTCCCCTTAAGATCTGTTTTAGAAGTAATTAAAGCATTTTCAGACAAAACTATTTCTTTCATAATTTAAAACATCCCAATAAAACAAATAAATCAAAAATAGAATTATTACCAATAACAAACAACAAAAAGCAAACTGAATTGCAAAATTATAAAATTTTCAAAACATATTTTAAAATTCATAATATGCAAATAATGAGAAATTTTGTAACATATATATAAAAAATTGTCATATCATAATAAAAGAAAGTATTTCTAGATTTGTTTTTTTGTTAAAATTTACAATACGCATTGTTAAAATTATATTTTACAAAGATCAAAAGGAGTGAATAAACTTGGAAACTTTAAGTCAAACTTTAGCTGAAAGAAAACCGCCTTTATATAAACGTATTATCAAAAGTCTTGGATTTTGGGTGATTATAGGCATTATTGCAGGTATTGTACTTGGCTATACAGATAAAGAATTAGCCATTGCTAGCAAACCAGGAGTTGATTATTTTATAGGTGCTTTAAAGGTTCTTATAGGCCCTATTATTTTTGTTACTTTGGTTTTGGGCATCATTAGTCTTGAAAGTTTAAAAAAAGTAGGTAGCATTGGTGCTAAAGCGGTTATTTACTTTGAAGTTGTAAGTACTTTAGCACTTGCTATAGGTATTTTTATGGCAAATGTTATGCAACCAGGCCATGGAATGAATCTTGATCCAAGTCAACTTGATACAAAAAGCGTTCAAAAATACATTTCTCAAACCACAGAAGTAAGTGCGAGCTCTGAGATTATGCATATTTTAAAAGATGCTATGCCTACTGATATTATCACGCCTTTTACAGAAGGAAAAACCATACAAGTTTTAGTTATTGCTATAATTACTGCTTTGATTATTTCTTTAATGAGAATAGAAGACAAACAGGCAATTCAAAGAGTTTTTGAAGTGGTGCAAAATTTTGTTTTTAAAATTTTACAAATCATTATGTATTTTAGTCCTATTGCCGCCTTTTCAGCAATGGCTGTACTCATAGCTCAATATGGAATTGGCTCTTTGATCAACTTGGCATATTTACTTTTAGTAATGCTGATTTCATGTCTTGTTTTTATATTTGGAATCTTAGGTCTGATTTGTTATTTTGCAAAAGTAAATATCTTCAAATTTATGAGATTTATCTCAAGAGAAGTATTGATCGTTTTTGCAACCAGTTCAAGCGAGTCTGCACTTGCTCCTTTAATGAGAAAACTAGAAAAAGCAGGACTTTCTAAAGCAACAGTCGGACTTGTTTTACCAACGGGATATAGTTTTAATCTTGATTGTACAAATATTTATCTAGCTATGAGCTTAATCTTTCTAGCACAAGCTTTCAATGTAAATTTAAGTTTAGCACACGAAATCAGTATTTTAATAGTATTAATGATAGCCTCAAAAGGTGCAGTAGGTGTAACTGGATCAGGTTTTATAGTGCTTGGAAGTACGCTTGCAGCTCTAGGAAATATGGAAATTTCTGAAGCAAATGCAACCTTAGCACAAGTTCTACCAGTAGCTGCTATAGGTGTTCTTTTAGGTGTTGATAAATTTATGTCTGAAATGAGAGCGGTTGGAAATCTTTGTGGAAATTCAGTAGCAGCCTTAATCGTTGCCATCTGGGATAAACAAATTGATTGGGAAAAATTCCGCTATGCTATGGATAATCCGGAAAAATTCCATAATGCTGGAATGAACTAATGGGTTCTTTGGAGGAAATCATATCGATTAACCTCCTCTAAAGTATTATCTTTTTTCCTAAATTGTTTTAAAAAACTTTCATTAAAATTAAAACTAAATCCAACTTGAACAACGGTATCATCAATAGTCTCTCTTGCACTATAATCACGACGCAATAAACTTAAACTAAATACACTATAAGGAGAGTAAGATACTTGATAATTAGTTTTATCATTATCCTTACTTATATCAAAAGCAAAAGCGGTATAAGTTGGAATTACAAAACTCATTCCAAGCTGTAAATTTTTTTCTGCTTCATTGGGTATATAATAATTACTATAAGCCTTTATAAATTTACTATAACCAAACTCTGTACCAAAGCTTTTAGTATCTTTTTGTTCCTTTTGTTTATCAATAAAACCATTAACTCCAAATAAAAAATCATCTTTTTCATAACGATTGATTAAACCCCATGAGTAATTATAATTATCTTGAGCCACAAAAAGTTCTTTTTGAAAAAGCAAAGAATTATTCTCCCCCTCATAAAGAGAACTTAAATTTTTAACCTGTGCGTTTTCATTTTGAAAATCTAAATTCCCATCTGTTTTATCTATACCATTATTATTTTCTAAAGTTTTTGAAAGTAAGCTATCAAAAGTGCTTTTAAAATCCACATTCTCTTCTTGAATTTTTGGAGCTTCTTTGGTATTTTTATAATCAAAGTGCTCCCAAGAATTTTGATTATTATTTTTTGCTAAAGCCTCTGTAAGTTCATCGGCATTGAGTAAAGAAAACAATGCTATTATATAAAAAATACCCCTCATTATTCTTATATTCCTTATTATTTCTTGTTTGAGTATTTATTATAAAAAAATAATATAAATAAAATTCCACAAAGACTAAAAAATAAAATTAGCAAATTTAAAGTAAATAAGTGTATAATTAAAATAAAAAAGGGTTATTAATGCAAAAAGACAACCTCATAGCTTTTGTTATTTTTATTATCAGTACTATCGCATTTGTTATTTGGGGATTTGGTTATATTTCGCAACATCAACTGATTCTTTTTATTCTTGCTTCTATATTTGGTATTTTTATGGCATTTAATATAGGTGGAAATGATGTAGCCAATTCTTTTGGAACAAGCGTTGGCGCAAAAACAGTAACCATTAAACAAGCTTTAATTATAGCAGCTGTTTTTGAGCTAAGCGGGGCAATCTTCGCAGGTGCAGAAGTTACTAAGACCATACGCAGCGGTATTGTTATTTTTCCAAATTCTTTAGATCCTATGCTTTTTGTTATCATTATGCTTGCTGCACTTTTAAGCTCTGGGGTTTGGATTTTTATTGCAACCAAGAAAGGCTTACCTGTATCAACCACACACAGTATAGTTGGTGGAATTGTAGGTGCTAGCATTATGATGGGGCTTTTAAAATTTGATGGGATCCAAACACTCTCTATGGTTAAATGGAGTGAAATTTTAAGAATAGCTATTTCTTGGGTAGCCTCGCCTCTTTTAGGGGGTATTGTAGCTTATATTATTTATTCATATATTGATAAGAAAATTTTAAAACCATCAGAAAAACTAAATGATGATTTGAAAAATATCAAAAAAGAAAGAAAAAAATTCAAAGAAGAATATTTTTTAAATTTAAAAACAAAACCCCAAGAAGAACAAATCAAAGAGCTTTCCGCTATAGCTTTAGATGAGGAAGAACAAGAAAATAATTTCTATAGAAATAAAATGAAGGAATTTAAGGATCAAGAAAAAGATATAGATATTTACTCTATTTTAAAAACTCATATGCCAATCATTGCTTGTATTGCTGCTGCTATCATTTCGGCAATGTTTTTATTTAAAGGTTTAAATAATGTTAGCACTTTGGATATTTTACAAAACTTTTGGATTATCGGAATTATAGGAACTATAAGTTATGTTGTAACATTTGCTATAGTCAAAATCGTTAAAAAAACAGAACTTAATAAAACTACTGATAGAATTTTCTCATGGTTTCAAATATTTACAGCCTCTAGTTTTGCATTTTCACACGGAGCCAATGATATAGCCAATGCTATAGGTCCTTTTGCAGCGATTTTAGATGTCTTAAAAAACGGCACAATTAACGCGACTTCTCCTGTACCTTTTGCTGCTTTAGCTATGTTTGGAGTTGCTCTAGTTGTAGGACTTTGGTTTTTAGGTAAAGAAGTGATTACTACAGTGGGTTCAAAACTTGCAACCATACGCCCTACTACTGGATTTTCTGCAGAACTTGGTGCAAGCATAGTTATACTCTTAGCTACACAATTTGGAATTCCTGTTAGCTCCACCCATATACTCATAGGTGCTATATTGGGTATAGGAGTGTATAATAAAAACGCAAATTGGATTATGATGAAGCCTATAGGATTGGCTTGGATTATCACTTTACCAGCTGCTGGTATTATGGCAGCACTTGTATTTTTAGGATTTAAACTATCTTTAGGAATTTAAGTAAAGCTTATTTTTCTAAAATATTTTTTCCTTTAATTATATGCATCTTAATCTTTCCAAAAAGTTTATCCTCAGAATAAAGAGAACTTTTTGGAGCAAAAATTTCTTCATTCTCATCAAAAAGAACTAGATTAGCTTCTTTGCCAACTTCTATAACTCCACTATTTAAACCTAAAAATTCACTAGGGTTTTTACTTGTAAATTGACAAAGCTCTTGCCAGCTTAAAAATCCTTCTTTGATTAAAAAAGTATAGCAAAGACTTATAAATTCGCATACGCTATGGATTCCAAAGGCCGCTTCATCAAAAGCTAAATCTTTTAAAGAAATTGATTTTGCACTATGTAGGGAAGTTAAAAAGCTAATCTTTCCTTCTTTTAAAGCCTCTCTTAAAGCCAAAACATCTTCTTTGCTTCTTAAAGGTGGCATAAGTTTCGCAGCCGTATTAAAATCTTCACAAGCACTATCATCTTTGATAAGATGATGAATACTTACAAGTTTTAAATCTTTTTCATCTAATAATACTAAAGAATCTTTCAAACTTAAAAGATCAAAAATGACCTTATTTTTATAAAATTTAGCCAATTCTTTCATTTTAGCCATCTGGCTAGTTTCAGCGATTTTACTCATACCTATAAGCCCTAGCTCAAAACTCATTTCACAATCATTCATCACTCCATTATCATCAAAATCCTTATCATAACAACGCACAAAAATTGGAGAGTCTTTCATAAAAGCATATTGTGAACTTACTTTTAAAGTATTTGCATCTAAAGAGCTGTCAAGTTCTAGAGCACAAGCACCTTTATTTAAAAGAGTGGCTAAATTTTTAAGCTTGCCGTTTGTATCCTTAACCCGCACACTTGAAAAAATTTGCATCTTTCTTTGAGCTAAATTTTGTAAAAATAAAGCAAAACTTTCTTCATCAAAATCCATGCAATCACGCAAAACTATACTAGAAATTCCTCCTTTTAGACACTCATTTTCCAAAAGCTCTAAATTAGCTAAAGAAAATTTATCGTTTTTTAAACTCACACACAAATCCACAAAAGATGGAAGTAAAGTCATACCTTTAGCATCTAAAATTTCTTCGCCTTGTAAATTAGAACCAATATTGGTAATTTTTCCTTCTTTAACCTCTATATCTTGTAAAGAATCTGCATAAATTTTTGCATTTTTAATTATCATGATTTTTCCTTAATCATTTTGCTTTAATAAATTCTGCGTTGCTTCTTGCACGCTTTTACCCTTAAAAATTGCCACTACTTCATTTACAATAGGTGTATAAATTCCTTTCATTTTTGCTAGTTTTTCTATAGCATAAGCAGTTTTTACACCTTCTGCTACTTCATTAAGTTCGGCTAAAATACTATCTAATTTTTGATTTTGCGCCAGTTTTAAACCCACTCTATAATTTCTTGATAAAACACTAGTTGCAGTTAAAAACAAATCCCCTGCCCCACTCAATCCTAAAAAAGTTTCTTCTTTAGCACCAAAAAATTTACCAAAACGGTGCATTTCTATAAGTCCTCTTGAAATCAGTGCCGCTCTTGCATTATTACCAAGTTTTAACCCATCACCAATCCCACTTGCAATTGCTAAAACATTCTTATAAGCGCCACAAATTTCAGCACCACGAACATCATTATCAATATAAGTTTTAATAAAATCAGGGAAAAAACTTGCAAATTTTTTACAAAGCTCTTGATTTATCCCGCTAATCATCAAAGCAGTAGGAAGTTTTTGCATTACTTCAGCAGCAAAAGAAGGACCGCTTAAAACACAAAAATTTTCTTTTGGTACAAAATCTAAAAAAATTTCATCTAAAAATTGACAACTTTGATCTTCTATGCCTTTTGAAGCAATTAAAATTTTTTGTCCCTTGTTGATGAAATTTTCTTTAAGCCAAGCACGCATCCCTTGAGAACTTAAAGCAAAAATAAGATATTCACATTCTAAAGCTTCTTTTATGCTAACAAAATCTTCTAAATCACGCTGATGCAAAGAACTGATAAAACAATTGTGATTTTCTTTTAAGGCTAGATGTAAAGCACTGCCCCATTTTCCCGCACCAATAACCGCTATACGCATCAACCAAGCTTTGTTTTTAAAATTTCATTTACTTTTGCAGGATTAAAAGCTCCTTTGCCTTCTTTCATTGTTTGACCCACAAAAAATCCAAAAAGCTTGTCTTTACCACTTTTATACTCTGCAACCTTATTGGCATTTGCATTTAAAATTTGTTCAATCACCGCTTCTATGGCTGAATCATCACTTACTTGCTTAAGTCCTAGCTTTTCTATAGCTTCATCAATTTCCACACTAGTATTTTCAAATACAAAAGCTAGGACATCTTTAGCCGCTTTTGCACTGATGGTGCCATCTTCTATACGTTTAATTAAAACTCCAAGCTTTTGAGCATCTACGGGAGAATTTTCTATAGTCAATTCTCCTTTTAAAAGTCCCATAAGTTCAGTATTTAACCAATTTACACAAAGCTTAGGATTTAAATTTTGAGAAATAAGACTTTCAAAAAAACGACTCATTTCTAAAGAACTGATTAAAACCTCAGCATCACTTTCTTTTATACCAAGCTCGTCTATAAAGCGTGCTTTCTTCTCATCAGGAAGTTCAGGAATTTTAATATCCAAAAACTCATCTTTTAACAAAACAGGAAGCAAGTCAGGGTCTGGAAAATAACGATATTCAGCCGCTTCTTCTTTACCACGCATACTTCTTGTAACTAAATTTGTTGTATCAAAAAGTCTGGTTTCTTGAACTACTTCTTGTTCGTAAGTTCCATCTTCCCAAGCCTCACTTTGTCTTTTTACCTCATATTCTATAGCTTTTTGGATAAAACGAAAAGAATTAAGATTTTTAATCTCTACCCTAGTATAAAGTTTTGTATCACCCTTAGGTCTTATGCTAACATTTGCATCGCATCTAAAACTTCCTTCTTGCATATTTGCATCTGAAATGTCTAAAAAGCGTATAATAGAATGAAGTTTTTTAAGATAAGCTACTGCCTCATCACTACTTCTAAGCTCAGGTTCACTGACAATCTCAAGCAAAGGAGTTCCTGCACGATTTAAGTCCACTTTAGAAAAATTATTTTCGTGGATATTTTTACCTGCATCTTCTTCTAAGTGTGCTCTTGTAATACCTATGCGTTTATTTTCACCCTTTACATTGATAAAAAGCTCACCCTTTTCTACTATAGGGATATCAAATTGTGAAATTTGATAGGCTTTAGGTAAATCTGGATAAAAATAATTCTTACGGTTAAAAACACTTTTTTTATTAATTGCTGCATTGACAGCTTTTCCAAAAGCTATAGCTTTTTTTACAGCCTCTTCATTTAAAACAGGCAAAGCTCCTGGTAAGGCCAAACAAGTGGGACAAACATTAGTATTTGGAGCTTCTCCAAAAGAAGTTGCGCATGAGCAAAAGATTTTTGTTTTTGTATTTAACTGAGTATGAACTTCAAGACCTATAACTACTTCGAACATAAAATTTCCTTGAATTTTTAAATGTTTTATTTTATCTTTTTTTCTTTTAGAAAGGCTTTAAATATTAACTTTAAATGCTATAATTCTTAGACAATTTATATTTAAGGAGTTAAAATGCCATTATTAGATAGTTTTAAAGTTGATCATACCAAAATGCCAGCGCCCGCTGTGCGTTTAGCTAAAGTTATGAAAACACCTAAGGGTGATGATATTAGTGTATTTGATTTGCGTTTTTGCGTACCAAATAAAGACATTATGAGCGAAAAAGGTACACATACCTTAGAACATTTATTTGCAGGATTTATGAGAGATCATCTTAATTCAGATTCGGTTGAAATCATTGATATTTCACCTATGGGCTGTCGTACGGGTTTTTATATGAGTTTAATTGGAACACCAGATGAAAAAAGTGTTGCAAAAGCTTGGGAAGAAGCTATGAAAGATGTTTTAAGCGTAAGCGATCAAAGCAAAATTCCTGAACTTAATATCTATCAATGCGGAACTTGTGCAATGCATTCTTTAGATGAAGCCAAACAAATTGCCCAAAAGGTTTTAAATCTAGGTATTAGCATAATGAATAACAAAGAATTAAAACTCGAGAATGCTTAAAAAGAATCTTTATTTTTTAGACGATTAAGCTTTAATTAATATATTTTTATATATGATTTTGAAATTTTATTATTTTAAAAGGAGAAAAAATGAAACTGATGTGCGAGATGTGTAGTATCTAGTGCGTCCTTTGGCTTAACATTATGTTTCCAAAGGTCCAAAAAGTGGATAAGGAGATATAATGTGTAAGAAAGTCAAAAAAGTTTATTTTTTCAAAATACTCATTTAAAATCTTAACTTACAAAAATTTCTCTAATAAAATTTAATTCAAAATATCTTCTTATCCTTAATTTTAATTTAAGGAGCAAAAATGAACTTACCTATACTTGATTTACAAGCTTATGAAAAAGATAAAAGCACTTTTCTTAAAAATTTAAGAGAAATTGCTTCTAAAATAGGTTTTTTTTATCTTATCAATACCAGTATAGATAAAAATTTAAACGAGAAATTATTCAAACTTGGCAAAGAATTTTTTAATCTTTCTAGAAGTTCGAAAGAGCTTATTTCTATGGTACATTCTCCTCAATTTAGAGGTTATACTAGCGAAGGTTTTGAATACACAGCAGGATCTAAGGATTATAGAGAACAACTGGATATAGGCACAGAAAGAGATGCTTTAAACTGGAATTTAAACTCACCCTTATGGCAAAGACTAGAAGGTCCTAATCTTTGGCCTAGTGAAATTCCAGAACTTAAAAAAACTTTCTTAACTTGGCACAAACAAACCAAAAAAGCTTGTTTAAAGCTTTTAAAAGCCTTCGCTCAAGCTCTTGATCTACCCAACAATGCTTTTGATAAACTTTATGGAGAAAATTCTTACGAACATTGTAAAATCATACATTATCCAAAAAGCTCAAAAAATATCACTCAAGGCGTAGGTTCACATAAAGATGGTGGGCTTATCACTTTTGTTTTTCAAGAAAAACAAAGCGGACTTGAAGCTTTTATAGATGGTAAATGGCTTAGTATACCCCCACTTGAAAATAGCGTTGTAGTTAATATAGGAGAATTTTTAGAACTAGCTACCAATGGCTATTTAAAAGCTACTATTCACCGCGTGAATTTAAGCCCAAAAGAACGCTTTAGCATAGCTTATTTTCTTGGAGTGCAGCTTGATAAAGACATACCCATTTTTAAATTAAACCCAGAGCTTGCTAAAGAAAGTAAAGGTGTGGATACTGATCCTAAAAATCCACTTTTAAGAAATGTTGCAAGTAATTATTTTAAAAGAATGATACGCTCTCATCCTGATGTGGCAAGTATTTATCATAGTGACTTGATAGAAAAATTTAATTTTGCGTAAAGGAGAAAAAATGACTTTATTTACTAAAGCTTTTTGCGTCGCTACTCTTTTTACCGGTTTTGCATGGGCAAATGAAGAACTTAAAGTTGGTTCTTCTATAACACCTCATGCAGATATTTTAAGATTTATAAAACCAGCACTTCAAAAACAAGGTTATGATTTAAAAATTTATGAATTCAATGATGGAGTAATCCCTAATGTAATGGTTGAAAATGGTGAGTTAGATGCTAATTATTTTCAGCATGAACCCTATTTAAAAGAATTCAATCAAAGACAAGGCACCCATCTTGTAAAAGTTGCCAGTATCCATATAGAACCTATGGCGGTGTATTCTAAAAAACATAAAAAATTTAACCCCAAGGAAGGACAAAGCATTTCTATACCCAATAATCCTACAAATGAAAGCCGTGCTTTACGCATTGTAGCAAGCAAAGGACTTATAGAAGTTAAGGATAATGAGCTCATCACTCCTTTAGATATCACTAAAAATCCTAAGAAGCTTAAATTTGTAGAGTTAAAAGACGCTCAACTTACAAGGAGTTTAAATGATGTAGATTATTCTCTTATTAATAGCAATTTTGCTATTTTAGCAGGTTTAAACCCTGTAAAAGATGGGCTTTATACAGAAAGTAAATATAGTGAATATGGCAATATCATCGCCGTTAAAGAAGGTAATGAAAACCTTCCTAAAATCAAAGCCCTAGTAAAGGCTTTGCAAAGTGATGAAGTTAAAAAATTTATAGAAGAAAAATATCAGGGTGCTTTAATCCCTACATTTTAAGGAGAACAAATATGAAAAATTCAATCATTTCTTACCCAAGAATAGGTGCAAATAGAGAATTAAAATTTGCTATTGAAAAATACTTTAAAAACCAAAGTTCAAAAGAGGAGCTTTTAAAAAGTGCTAAGGATTTAAGGATTAGACACTGGCAAGAAATTCAAAAAGCTGGCATTGATTTTATCCCTAGTAATGATTTTTCACTTTATGATAATGTCTTAGATGCAGCTGTGCTTTTTAATATTGTTCATACAAAGTATAAAAATTTAAATTTAGATGCTTTAGATGAATACTTTGCTCAAAGTCGAGGTTATCAAGGAGAAAATGGAGATGTTACAGCCTTAGCAATGAAAAAATGGTTCAATACAAATTATCATTATTTGGTGCCTGAGTGCGATAATGCTGATATTATAGCTTTAACAGGGGATAAAATTTTTAAAGAATATCTCGAAGCTAAAGAGCTTGGCATAGAAAGCAAGCCTGTTTTAATAGGCATTTTCACACTTTTTAAACTCATTGCCTTTAAAGATGAAAAAACTCAAAAACTCGCTAAAGAAAAGCTTTTAAACGCTTACATAGAGCTTTTTGATAAACTAAATGAACTTAAAGTGACATGGCTTGAACTTGATGAGCCTTATTTGGTTTATGATTTAAGCAAGGAAGATATCGCTTTGTTTGAAGAATTTTACCAAGAACTTTTAAATCACAAAAAAGATCTTAAAATTTTACTTCAAAGCTATTTTGGAGACTTAAGAGATATTTATCCTAAACTTTTAGAAAGCAAATTTGATGCTTTGGGTCTTGATTTTATCGAAGGTAAACAAAGCTTAGCCTTGGTTCAAAAATACGGCTTTGCTAAAGATAAAATCCTTTTTGCAGGTCTTATTAACGGCAAAAATATCTATGCTAATGATTATGCTAAAAGTCTAAAGCTTGTTAAAGAGCTTCAAAAATATACACAAAATATCGTCTTAAACACCTCTTGTTCGCTTTTGCATGTGCCTTATAGCACTGAATTTGAAAGCAAATTAGATTCAAACTATCTTAAACTTTTTGCCTTTGCTAAAGAAAAACTTCAAGAACTTAAAGATTTAAAAGAAATCTTAAATTCTAGCGAAGAAAATCCGCTCTTTAGAGCCAATCAAGAGCTTTTTAAAAATATCCCGGAGCGTTTAGATGAAAAAGTCAAAGCAAGGCTTAAGGCTTTAAAAAAAGAAGATTTTACCAGAACGCCTAGTTTTAAAGAACGCGCCTTAATCCAAAAAGAATTTTTAAAACTCCCTCTTTTACCAACCACAACCATAGGTTCCTTTCCTCAAAGTGCCGATGTAAGATCTAATCGCCTTGCCTTTAAGCAAGAAAAAATTTCAGCTCAAAACTACACTGAATTTAACCAACAAAAAATCAAAGAATGCATACAAATTCAAGAAGAAATAGGACTTGATGTTTTAGTGCATGGAGAATTTGAAAGAAATGATATGGTGGAGTATTTTGGAGAGAATCTAAAGGGCTTTTTATTTACTCAAAATGGTTGGGTGCAAAGCTATGGCACAAGGTGCGTTAAACCTCCTGTGATTTGGGGTGATGTATCACGCACAAAGCCTATCACCTTAGCTTGGTCTAAATTTGCACAAAGTTTAAGTCAAAAAATCGTAAAAGGTATGCTAACTGGACCTGTAACCATACTTAATTGGTCCTTTCCAAGAGAAGACATTAGTCTAAAAGAAAGCACTGAGCAAATTGCCTTAGCTATAAGAGATGAAGTATTAGATCTTGAAAATGCAGGTATAAAAATCATACAAATTGATGAAGCGGCTTTGCGTGAAAAACTGCCTTTAAGAAAAAGTGATTGGCATAGTGAGTATTTAAATTGGGCTATTCCTGCTTTTAATCTTGTGCATAGCGGGGTAAAAGCTAAAACTCAAATTCACACTCATATGTGTTATAGTGAATTTAGTGATATCTTAAAAGAAATTGACGCTATGGATGCTGATGTGATTTCTTTTGAAGCTTCAAGATCAAACTTAAGTCTTTTAGATACCCTAAAAGCTATTCGTTTTAAAACTGAAGTGGGACCAGGAGTTTATGATATACATAGCCCTAGAGTTCCAAGCGTAGAAGAATTAAGTTTAACTATAGAAAAAATTTTAAACAAATTACCTAAGGAGCAAATTTGGATCAATCCAGACTGCGGACTTAAAACAAGAGCCTATGAAGAAGTTATAGCCTCTCTTAAAAATTTAGTTACGGCTACGCAAAAAATACGAGAACAATTATAAGGAGTTTTCATGTGTAGTTTTTCTTTTGAAGTTTTTCCACCAAGAAAGGATGAAAATATCAAAAATCTTCATGCTATCTTAGATGATTTAGGGCAATTAAGCCCTAATTTTATCAGCGTAACCTTTGGAGCTGGAGGCTCTATTAACTCACAAAATACTTTAGAAGTTGCAAGCTTAATCCAGGAAGAATATCAAATTCCTAGCATAGTACATTTACCTTGCATCCATTCTAGTAAAGAAAAAATCACTCAGATACTTCAAAAATGCAAAGAAAAAAATCTTAATCAAATTCTTGCTCTAAGAGGCGATATATGTGAAAATTTAGAAAAAAGTAAAGATTTTTCTTATGCTAGTGATTTAATTTCTTTTATAAAAAAACAAGAATACTTTGAAATTTATGCCGCATGCTATCCTGAAAAACATAATGAATCTAAAAATTTCATCGAGGATATACACCATCTTAAAACTAAGGTAAATGCAGGAACAGACAAGCTCATTACTCAACTTTTTTACGATAATGAAGATTTTTATACTTTTAAACAAAATTGTGCTTTAGCAGGTATTGACATACCTATTTACGCAGGTATTATGCCTATTACTAACAAAAGACAGGTTTTAAAAATTTCTCAACTTTGCGGAGCTAAAATCCCTCCTAAATTTGTTAAAATTTTAGAAAAATATGAAAATAATGCTTTGGCTTTAGAAGATGCAGGTATCGCTTATGCTTGCGATCAAATTGTCGATTTAATCACAAGTGGCGTAGATGGAATTCATCTTTATACTATGAATAAATCCAAAGCGGCTATTAAAATTTATGAAGCTGTAAAGCATTTGCTTAAAGAAGAGCTTCATGCTTAGAAAATAAACTATTTTTTGCTTTTATCTTAACTTATTTTCATTTTTTAGCTTATGGTTTTCTATAAGTAAAACAAAAATTAAAGATAAAAGCAAACCTGGTATAATACCCAAGCAAAGATAGAAAAAAGAATTATATTTAAAAAAGAAGAAAAGTGCACCAAAAAGCATTAAAGCTAAAGATGCACCTTTGAAAAATTCTAAAATATAGATCAATGACCTTCCTCAACAACAGTTGCACCCGCTAAATATACATAAGTTAAAATCATAAAAATAAAAGCTTGTAAAAATGCCATAAAAGTTAAAAGCACATAAGCAGGAAGTGGAGCTATATAAGGAACTAAAGCTAAAATTACCATCAAAAATAAATCGTCACCTTTAATATTTCCAAACAAACGGAAGGACAAAGAAACCACACGAGAAAGATGAGAGACTATCTCTATAGGAAACATCAAAGGAGCTAAAAGTTTAATAGGTCCCATGAAATGAGCAAAATACTTTACAAAACCTTGTGCCCTAATACCCTCAAAATGATAATATACAAAAACTATAATAGCCAAGGACAAAGTCAAATTTAAACTTGCAGTTGGAGAGTGAAAACCAGGTATTATGCCTATAATATTACTAAAAAACACTATAATCCCCAAAGTTGCAACCAAAGGAAGATATTTTCTTGCACCTTTTTCACTTCCCATGGTATCTCTACCCATAGATAAAACTCCCTCTAAAAAAGCCTCGCCTAAATTTTGCATACCGCGTGGAACAAGTTGCATAGAACGAGTAGCCATCATAGCCACTATAACAGCAATTAAAGCTACCAAACCTATGTGAAAAAAATAAGAAAAAGTATGACTTGCATCAAGCAAAGAGCTAAATAAAAATAAATCTTTCATGGTTTCCTCAAAAATTTTATTCTAAACTCGGAATTTTAGCAAAATCTTACTTATATTTTAATGAAAATTTACATCCATTCTAAAACTTGTGAAAGTTCTTTGGCAACAAAACACTTAAGCCCTATATCTTCCAAAGGCTTAGAAGGAATAATGGCATTTTTAAATTTTTGCATTTTAGCTTCTTTTAAACGCGTATCAAGGCTAAAAACCTCTCTAATTTCTCCATTTAAACTAAGCTCTCCTATAAAAATACTATCTTTGCTCAAAGGGCGATTTTTAAAACTTGAAATAATCGCAGCAACCACAGCCAAATCCGCAGCAGTTTCACTTACTTTTACTCCGCCGCTAATATTTACAAATACATCATAATGCCCTAAAGGAATTCCAAGTTTTCTTTCAAGCAAAGCCAAAAGCATATCTAAGCGATTTTTTTCATATCCTGTAGCGCTGCGTTTTGGATAAGAACTTTCACACACTAAAGCTTGAACTTCTAAAACCAAGGCACGAGATCCTTCCATCACAACACCTAAAGCACTTCCTGAAATAGCCTTTCCACGAGTAAAAAAACGATTTGCCAAATCTTTTGCACTGATCAAACCCTTAGCAGTCATCTCAAAAATACCTACTTCATTCGTTCCACCAAAACGATTTTTAAAGCCTCTTAAAAGTCTGATTTCTTTAGTAGCATCTCCTTCAAAATAAAGCACCACATCTACCATATGCTCAAGAACCCTAGGCCCTGCTATAGCACCTTCTTTAGTAATATGCCCTATGATAAAAGTACTGATATTATAAGCCTTGCTAACACGCATAAGTTCAAAAGTAATCTCACGCACCTGAGTGATGCTTCCTGCTGCTGAAGTGATTTTATTTGAATATAGAGTTTGTATAGAATCAACGATAAGAATGCTATAATCTTTTTTGTGCAATTCTTCTAAAATATTTTCAAGGCAAAGTTCAGTAAGTAAAAATAAATTCGGAGTATTAGCCTCAAGACGATCAGCTCTTAATTTAATCTGGGCTTTACTTTCTTCGCCACTTACATAAAGGACTTTTTTACCCTGTTTAGCTAAATTTGAAGCAATTTTTAACAAAAGCGTAGATTTTCCGACACCTGGACTTCCACCTATAAGCACTAAAGAACCTTCAACAAGTCCTCCACCTAAAACCAAATCAAGCTCATTATCATCTGTGCTGTATCTTGTAAAATGTTCTAACTCCACATCTTCAATACAAACAGCTTCACTTGTTTTCATACTAACTTGCGCAAGCTCTTTTAAAACTTTAATCTGCTCAGCTTTTAATTCTACAAAACTATCCCAAGCTCCACAATCAGGACATTTTCCAAGCCATTTACTTTGTTGATTTCCACAGGCTTGACATTCAAAAAGTGCTTTATTTTTTGCCATTATTCAAAAATAGGATCTAATAAAGTATCTAAGTAAGCACTTGCATTAAATTCTTGTAAATCCGTCATTTGCTCACCCACGCCTACATAAAAAATAGGAAGCTCAAGCTCTCTTGCTATACTAAAAAGTGCACCCCCTTTAGCTGTCCCATCAAGCTTTGTAATAATCACACCATCAAGTTTTACAAGCTCATTAAAAGCTTTAGCTTGTAAAATTCCAGCATTTCCCTGTGTTCCATCTAAAACTAAAATTTTTCTATGGGGTGCACCTTCTAAAGCTTTGTTTGAAATTCTCACAATTTTTTCAAGCTCATGGGCTAAATTTTTTTGATTTTGCAAACGCCCTGCTGTATCGATAATAACTCTATCAAAATCCTTTGCTTTTGCTTTAGAGATAGTATCAAAAGCAACCGCTGAAGGATCATGCCCTTGTGCAGTTAAAACTATATCTACATCCACTTTTTGCGCCCAAAGTTTTAATTGTTCAATCGCACCTGCTCTAAAAGTATCACACGCTCCTAAAATCACTTTTTGATTTTGGTTTTTATATAAATAAGCAAGTTTGGCAATACTTGTTGTTTTTCCTGCTCCATTTACTCCTAAAATAAGCTCTACAAAAGGTTTTTCTTGATTGGTTTCTTTTTTTTCATAAAGAAAATAAGAACCCATAACACGCTTTAAATCTTCTTTTTTTACTTCATTTTGAGGTGGTAAATAATAAATTATCTCTTCAACTATTTCATAACTTACATCTGCTTCAAGCAAAATTTCTTCAAGCAAATCTTTGGTTATCTTTTTATTCTCTCCTTTAATCCCAACAATATTTTCAAGAGTTTTTGCAAGTCCTTTTTTAAAAAAATTAAACATTAAAGTATAGCCTTTTGTATATCGATTTCTAGCATTTCTTCAGGAATAAGCCCTAAATACTGATTAATCAATTTAGAATGCTTATTGTAAAGAAACATGGTAGGAATTCCATTTACCCCACCTAAAGCTTTAGCTAAAAGATAGTTATTTTCACCATTAGCGACTTTATAAGATATTTTATGCTGTTCTATAAATTTTTGAATCTCATCGTTAGATTTATCTTCTAATAAAACCCCAACTATATTAAAATCATTATTATACTTTTCTTGTAATTTATTAAGATGAGGGATTTCAGCAATGCAAGGGGTACACCAAGTGGTAAAAAATACAAACAAAGTTGCCTTATCTTCATCGTTGAAATTTAAAACGACATTTTCTTTTTTAACTGAAATTGATCCTCCATCAATCAAATTAAGTTTAAAATTCATATCATCACTTTGATTGATACTTGCCTCGGTGCTTAAATTTACATCATTTTGCTGCTTTTCTTTATCATTGCTACAAGCAACAAACAAACAAGATATTGCCACTAGTAAAAGTATTTTTTTAATCTTCATTATTTATCAATCCTTTATTCTTCTTTATAAAAATGCTAAAATTATAACATACATAAGATAATATTTTTTTAAAGGCATATTAATGGAAAAAACAGATTTTAGGGCATTGCAAAAAATACGCCTTTTCAAACATTCAAAACTAAATTTCAAACAAGATTATAAAATATTTAAAGAATGTCTTAAAATAATAAAGCTATTTAAAGCTAAAAATATTTTAATTTTTATTCCTTTGCATTATGAACCAAACTTAATAAAATTTCGCCATATTCTAAATAAAAATTACAAACTTTTTGTTCCATTTATGCAAGATAAAAGTTTAAAAATTGTAAAATTAAGATTGCCTTTTATTAAAAAAAGGTTTGGGGTTTTAGAGCCTATAGATTCTTTTTTTAAAGCAAAAATTGATTTAGCTATTGTGCCTGTAATTGGCGTCGATAAAAATTTAAAAAGAATAGGACATGGGCAAGGTTTTTATGATAGATTTTTTGAAAATTTAAATTACAAGCCTCATATAATATTTGTCCAAAGTATAGATGCTTTAAGTCAAAATAATCTAACACAAAAGCATGATATTTCAGGAAAATTATACATAAACCCTTATAAAAAATATTACAAGAAAGAAAGAAAAAATGATAGAATCACTTATCGCACTTATAGCCGCTATAGTCGGACTCGGTATAGGATATTTAGTTGCAAAAAAAATCAATGATGCCAAATATGAAATTTTCGTAGAACAAGCCAAAGCTAAAGCCAAAGCTATAGAATACGAAGCGGAGCTTATTTTAAAAGATGCAAAAAATTCAATTCTTAATGCAGAATTAGAAGTTAAAAAAAAATACGAAGAAAAAACTCACAAAATTCAAAAAGATTTTAATCAAAAATTTGATGATCTTTCTAAAAAAGAACAAAAACTTCAGCAAGAAGAAGAAAAACTAAAAGAAGATAAAGAATACCTTTGCAAGTCACAAAAACACATTCAAGACTTACAATCTGATGTTGATAAATTAAAAAATAAATATCAAGAAAAACTTGACGATGTTTTAAAAATTTTAGAACATTCTACAGGACTTACGCAAAATGAAGCCAAAGAAATCATTCTTAAAAAAGTAGAAGAAAATTCTCGCGAGCAAATTGCACATATAGTAAGAAAATATGAAGAAGAAGCAAAAAATGAAGCCAAAAGAAAAGCTAACTTCATCATTGCTCAAGCTACTTCTCGTTTTGCAGGTGAATTTGCAGCTGAAAGACTTATCAATGTTATTAACATTAAAAACGATGAACTTAAAGGACGTATCATTGGTAAAGAAGGGCGCAATGTTAAAACCTTAGAAATGGTTTTAGGTGTTGATATTATCATCGATGATACACCAGGTGCTATTATAGTAAGTTGTTTTAATCTTTATCGCCGTGCTATTGCTACAAAAGTTATAGAACTTTTAGTTGAAGATGGCAGAATTCAACCCGCGCGCATAGAAGAAATTCACGAAAAAGTGTGCAAAGAATTTGATAGTGCCATTCTAGAAGAAGGCGAAACCATAGTTATGGATCTAGGTTTAAATAAAATACACCCTGAAATTGTAAAACTCATAGGAAAACTCAAATACCGAGCAAGCTATGGACAAAACGCTTTAGCACATTCTTTGGAAGTGGCTCACCTTGCAGGAATCATTGCTGCTGAGTGTGGTGGGGATGAGAATTTAGCACGTCGTGCGGGAATTTTACATGATATAGGAAAAGCATTAACCCATGATTTTGAAGGATCTCATGTGGATTTAGGCGCAGAACTTTGCAAACGCTATAAAGAGCATCCTGTAGTAATCAATGCTATTTACGCACATCATGGACACGAAGAAGCTACAAGCATAGAATCAGCAGCTGTTTGTGCAGCAGATACTTTAAGTGCTGCACGACCTGGAGCTAGAAGAGAAGTATTAGAAGCTTTCTTAAAAAGAGTCAGTGAGCTAGAAGATATCGCTAAAAGTAAAGAAGGAATTAAAAATGCCTATGCAATCAATGCCGGAAGAGAAATTCGCGTCATAGCCAATGCTCAGCTTGTTAATGATGATGAAAGTGTACTTTTGGCTAAAGAAATAGCAGCTGAAATTCAAGAAAAAATGCAATATCCTGGTGAAATTAAAGTCAATGTTATACGTGAACTTAGAGCTGTAGAATACGCTAAATAAGGTTTATCATGCAAGATATGATTGATACTTTAATAAAATATGGTTATATTGTTTTATTCTTTTACTCTTTAGGGGGCGGAATGGTTGGAATTTTAGCTGCAGGAGTTTTAAGTTCTCAAGGAAAAATGGATCTTAGTTTTTGCATTACTCTTGCTTTTATTGCTAATACCATAGGTTCAACTTTGCTTTTTATACTTGGGAAATATTATAAAAAAGATATTATGCCTTATTTTAAAAAACACCGACGCAAGCTAGCCCTTGCTATGATGAAAACAAAACAACACGGAATTATTTTACTTGTAACTCAAAAATTTATTTATGGTTTAAAAACTTTCATTCCTATAGCTGCAGGTATGGCAAAATATAATTTTATTAAATTTTTTATTATCAATACTCTAGCTAGTTTGGCATGGGCTATTGTTCTAGGTTTTGCTGCTTATACTTTTGGATATGTTATTGAAGCAATTTTTGATAAACTGAGTTTATATCCTTATGCCGCTCCTTTATTTTTATTATTTTTAGCTGGAATAATTTGGCTTTATTTAAGTAAATTTTCCAAAAAATAATGTCTCTATGGAATTCTTTTTTTTACTCTTTTAAAGAATTTCATTATTTATTTTTATCTGTTGTTATTATTTTTATTTTTAATATCCTTTTAGAATATAATAATTTTTTAAACTTTAAAAACCAAAAACATTACTTTATAAATAACGCTCTATTAACGCACCAATATATAAAATATAATAAAAAAAATAAAAAATATTGGGTTTTAAAGCTACAAACTGAAAACTTCACTTTTTATACTACAAGTTTTAAGGATTTAAATTTAAGCAAGAATCAACTTTTAAGCCTTAGAATTATCACCCATAATATTAACTTTAGAGACTATCTGAGCAAAAGTTTTTATGCACCTTCTTATGATTTTGAAAAATTAAAAGAAAAAGAATACAATCCCATTATATCTTACTTCTTAAATCAACATACAAATGAAAAAATTAAAGAATTTTATGGTGCTTTATTTTTTGCACTGCCCATATCTTTAGAGCTTAGAAACGATGTAAATTACTATGGCATAGCACACCTTATAGCAATTAGCGGTTATCACATAGGCTTGCTTTTTAGTTTAATTTTCTTTATTTTAGCTCCAATTTATAGTTTTTTCCAAAAAAGATATTTTCCTTATAGAAATTTACGTTTAGATTTAAGTATTTTAATTTTTACACTGCTTTTAGCTTATGCTTGTTTAATAGGATTTGTCCCTTCTTTTGTGCGCTCCTTGATTATGGCTTTTTGGGTTTTTTATCTATTGTGTAAAAATATAAAAATTATTAATTTCTTTACGCTTTTTTGTAGTATTTTATTATGCATTTCTCTTTACCCTAGACTTTTATTTAGTATTGGATTTTTATTTTCTATTTTAGGTGTTTTTTATATTTTTTTATATATGCATCATTTTGCAAATAAATTTAATAATCTTATAAATATTATTTTGCTTAATATTTGGACTTTTTTTGCTATGGTTTTACCTGTGCTTTATTTTTTTCCACTTATAAGCTACCAACAAATTTTAGGTATTATTTTGAGTGGAATTTTTGTAATATTTTATCCTTTAGTATTATTTTTGCATCTTATAAACTATGGAGATTTGCTCAATTTTATCTTAGATGAATTTTTTAAATTTAAAATTTATGGAACTAATATCCATATCCCATTTTGGATTTTTATAAGTTATCTTATTGCTTCTTTAATCTCTGTGCGATTTAAATATCTAGCTTTTCTTTGTATTTTTGCGAATTTTATTCCCTTCATTATGGTTGTGATTTAGAAAATAATAGAGTTTAAGCCCAAAAAGATAAATAATCCAAGAAATATAAATCCAAATAAAAAAGAATAAAATAGTAGAAAAAGATCCATAAACACTAGCGTATGTTTTATTATATACCACATAATATACAAATAAATTTTTTCCTATATACCAAATAGCACCCGCTCCAAAAGATACTAAAGCTAAACTTTTAAGAGTTCCCCTATGAACAGAACTTGAATAAGATATAAAAAATAAACCCCAAATAATTACAAAGGGTAAAATTTCAAAAAAATTAAACCCTATTTTATAATCATCTAAAGTTTGTTGGATAAAACCTGAAATATAAAAACTAAGCCCAAGTCCCAAAGGAACAAGAGTCAAAAGGGTCCAATAAGAACTAATACTTTGCCAAAGTCCTTTAGGTTCATTTTTAGTAATACGATTGATTACAAAATCATAGCCTGAAAAAAAAGCTAAAGAAGTAAATGCCATAGCAATAAGACCTACAATACCCAAATTTACACTATTTTTTAAAAAAGTATCGATGTAAGTAGCAACAACATCTTGTTGCGTTGGTATTAAAAAAGCAAAAATTACTTGCTTTGCTTTTTCATAATAAGCTTTAAAACTGGAAATTTGCGTAAAAACAGAAAAACATACAAATAAAATAGGTATTAAAGATAATACAGTATAAAAACTAAGCGCTGCTGCATAATTTAAAATTTCCTTATCACGCAAATTTAGTAAAATAGTAAAAAAATTTTTCACCTTCTAAAGTCCCATTTTAAAAGGATTTAGTATATTATTTGGATCAAAAGCTTTTTTAACATTTCTCATTAAATTCATTTCGGCTTCAGAAAAAGCTAAATTCATAAAAGGTGCCTTAGAGAGTCCGATACCATGCTCTCCGCTTAAAGTTCCTCCAAGTTTCACTGTTAATTTAAAAATCTCTTCCACAGCTTCATAGCCTTTTTTCACCTGCTCTTTATCATTTTTATCAGGAACCATAACATTAGTATGCACATTTCCATCCCCTGTATGCCCAAAACAAGGAATTTTAAAACCATATTTTTTAGAAATCTCATCTATACCTTCAAGCAAAGTAGGTAGTTTAGAACGCGGAACTGTAATATCTTCATTAAGTTTTAAAGTTCCATACATAGCAATGCTTTGAGAACAATTTCTTCTAGCAAACCAAATATCTGCGGTTTCTTGTTCATCTTTTGCTATTTTAAATTCACTAGCTCCAGCTTCTAAAAAATAATGTTCTAAATTTCTTAAATCCTCATCAATAGCCTCTTTAACATTACCATCCACATCAGCAATCAAAATAGCTCCAGCTTCTATAGGCAAACCTTTATTAAATTTGCTCTCAACCGCTCTAATGCTAAGATTGTCTAAAAATTCCATAGATACAGGACTTACACCGCTAGCAAGGCTTTTATAAACCGCATTCATAGCACTTTTTACACTTGGAAAAATAGCAAAAGCAGTTTTTTTGAATTTAGGTAAAGGTATTAATTTTAAAGTAAGCTCACTTAAAACTGCTAAAGAACCTTCACTAGCGATTAAAATTCCTGCCAAATTATAACCTGCCACATCTTTAATAGTGCGTTTTCCTGCACGAATGATTTCTCCGCTAGGCAAAACAGCCCTTAAAGCCATCACATAATCTTTTGTAATGCCATATTTTGCAGCTCTCATTCCCCCAGCATTTTCGCTTACATTACCCCCTAAGCTAGAATACTCCATGCTAGCAGGATCAGGTGGATAAAAAAGTCCGTATTTGGCTACTTCTTTTTGTAAATGTATATTAATAACCCCAGGTTGCACAACAGCCACTAAATTTTCAAGATCAATTTCTAAAATTTTATTCATATGCTTTTCAAAAGCAAGCACCACCCCGCCATTAACAGCTAAAGCTCCTCCTGTAAAACCAGATCCTGAGCCTCGCGGTATGACTATGATATTATTTTCATTACAAAATTTTAAAATTCGAGCAATATCTTCTTCATTTCTTGGAAAAAGAACCCCATCGGGTAAATAATGTTTTTTTGTCGCATCATAGCTATAAGCTCTTTTGTGAATTTCATCAAAATAAGCGTTTTCTTCTCCTAAAAATCGTTTAAAATATTGTTCAAATTCTTTTTTCATGTTTATTGCACCTTAGGAAAATTAATCAAAGCATCATAATATCTATAATAATTTCCTATTTCTTGAGAGTTAAAATCAAAAAAATTACTTTTATATCCACCTATACGAGAATAAAAAGGAACCTGAACGCTAGTTGGCTTGCTTATAGGCACTTCATAAAGCTTATTAAAATCTTGACAATCTACAACTTCTGCTTGATTTTCCAAAGCCACAACCAAAATGCCAACCGCATTATCATCACAAAATTGCCTGAAATCTGAACGCTTAGGAGAAAGAGTGGCCGTTCTAATTAATTGTGCTCCAAAAATGTCAATATGGGTAAAATATATCTGCGGAAATTCTCTAACAAGTTCATTATAAGTTTGTTCATCAGGAGCAATTACCAATCCTCTATCATAAAGAAAATTTAAAACAACCTCATCACCTACTTTAGGTAAAACATTTGGCAAAGGCAAAGCATCTTGCTTAAGAGCTGAGAAAATGCTAAATTCTAATTTTGCCAAACCATTTTTTTTATCTATAACACTTGCTCTAGCGATGATACTTTGCGAATTGCTAAAATGTTGTACTACTACGCCACTTGAATAAAGTTTTATATCATCACTATCTTTAATATAACCATAAATATCATCAACTTTTACAAGTTCACTTTTTATAGGTTTTAAATCAAATCCAACCGCAAAGAGGCTAAGGTTTAAAGCTAAAAAACACACTATAGTTTTAAACAAATTTGCTCCTTAAATAAAAATTTATAGAATTATAATCCTTTTTTGTTAAGCAATTGTAAGAAAAATAAAGTAAAATATAGCTTTCAAATTTCAAAATTCTTTTAAAAATTAAGGTCATCTCATGAAAAAATTATTGCTTTTATTTATTTTTGTTGTTCAAAGTTTTGCAGCTTTAAGTGTTGAAGAGCTAACTTGGGATAATGGAGATACCTTGCTTAAATTCTTACAAAGAAATTCCATACCTATGTCGCTTTATTATGGACTTGATAAAGAAGATCAAGAACTTGCTTCTGATATAGCCTATAAAATAAAATATCAAGTTTTAAAAGATGAAAACAACAACATAGAACAAGTTTTAATTCCAATTAGTGATGATTTACAAATTCATATCTATAAAGATAAAGATGGACAATACACTCTTACTTTTACTCCTGTATCTTATCAAAAAGAAGATAGAATTTTACATTTAACCATTAAAAGCTCTGCTTATCAAGATGTCTATGAAGAAAGTGGTAGCAGTACTTTAGCTCGTGCTATGGTTCGTGCTTTTCGAGGAAGTATAAATTTTCGCAATATCCAAAAAGGTGATGAAGTAACCCTATATTATGAACAAAAAAGACGCATGGGTAAACTTTGGGGTGATATAAATATAAAAATGGCAATGGTAGAAATCAATAAAAGCGCTAGAGAAGTCTTTTCTTATAATGATATATTCTATGATCGCGATGGTAAGGAATTAGAATCTTTTTTACTTACAAAACCTGTGAACTACACTAGAATTTCCTCTCCTTTTACAACAGCAAGATATCATCCTATATTAAAACGCTATCGTGCTCATCTTGGTATAGACTATGCTGCACCTACTGGAACTCCTGTGAAAAGTGCTGGCAAAGGAGTAGTAACCTTTATAGGCACAAAAGGTGGTTATGGAAATGTAATTCAAATCAAGCATGACTCAGGTTATATGACTTTATATGCTCATCTTAGTCGTTTTGCAAAAATTAAAAACGGACAAAAGGTAAATCAAGGACAAGTAATTGCATATGTTGGTTCAACAGGTATGAGCACAGGTCCTCATTTGCATTTTGGAGTATATTTAAATAATAAAGCTATAAATCCTGCATCTGTTGTAAAAATCGCCAAATCAGAACTTAGTGGAAAAGCGAAAGAGAATTTTAAACATATCATAGCTGGATACGAGCAGGTTGTTAAAGAAGCCCTAGCCTCGAATCAACCTAATCCTCCAAAAGAAGAAGATTTTGAAAACTATATAGAATTTTAATTACTCAACAACGCTTTATCTTTTGCATTGATTAAAGAATTTAGAAGAGTTGCAAGCTCTTCTTTTTCTTTTTCATTAATTTCACAAAAATCTGCATCAATCAATTGTTTTACCAAAGCTTCATTTAACAAATCTCCATCGCCAAATTCTCTAGCTTTTTGAATGATTTTTAACACCCTTAAATCTTTTCTTTCATACATTTTAATCCTTTAAATAAACCACACTCACAAAACGCTTAGTCGTTTTATCACGACGATAAGAAAAAAAACTCTCATCATCAAAGCTACAAATTCCACAATCTTTAATATTTTCAATGCCTAAATTTTGCGCTTGAAATTTTACTAAAGCTTTTAAATCAAGTTTATCATCTTGAACAAATTCTTTAAATTCTTTTTTAGCAAATTCTAAAATTTCTCCATCTATTTCATAATTTTTAGCACAAATTCCAGGCAGGATAAAAAGATGAAATTTATTCTTATCTAAATGTGAATTTTGCATAGTAATTTGATCAACGCATTCTTTTAGGATATTTTCAAAGCTTCCTTTTCTACCTGAATGCAAAGCTGCTATAATACCACTTTCATGATATAAAATCAAAGGCAGACAATCCGCACTTAAAACACAAAGAGCGATATTTTTTTCCTTGCTTATAAGTCCATCACAACTGAGATTTTTTAAATTTTTTTCATAAATGATAACTTTATGAGAATGAATTTGATCCATAAAAACACATTTTTCAATATCTTTAAAACCTAAATGAGAAAATAAATTCTCATTATGAATTTTAGCTCTAAAAACATTATAATCCTTATCAAAAGCACAAAAAATACCGACTTTATCATTTTCTAATAAAGATAAGAAATTCTTTCGACTTCTTCCCATGATAATCCTTTGTTTTTACCTTGTAATTGTGCATAAATATAACGAGCAAGCAAATCACTTTCTATGTTGATTTTTCTACCTACTTGATAGTCTTTAAAAAGCGTTTCTTTAAAAGTAATAGGAATAATAGTAAGCCTAATACCATTTTTTAAAATTTCATTGATAGTAAGACTTACCCCATCAACGCCTATACTTCCTTTTTCTGCCATAAATTTCATAGCTTCTTTAGGTAAAGATATATAAAAATCCACTCCATTTTCATCTTTTTGAATCTTTTCAAGTATGCCAATAAAATCAATATGCCCTTGCATAAGATGTCCATCAATTCTATCGCCATATCTTAAAGCAGGTTCTATATGAACTTTATCTTTTAAATTCTCTATAACTATATGAGTGCGACTTTCACGAGAAAGCTCCACTTCAAAACCCCCTTCATAAAGTTTTGTTACACTTAAACAAGCTCCATTTACGGCTATGCTATCGCCAAGATTTGGGCGATATTTTGCTTTTAAGCTTAAAGTATTGTTTTGATAAGATTGAACTTTAGCAATTTCTCTTATGAGTCCATTAAACATTTTTTACCTTAAAAAATCTTATTTAATAATTTATTCACCGCTTTATCTACTTTATCACCTGTACTTTTAGCACCGTCACTCACACCGCCGCCTACTACATTTTTAATAGAATTTAACACGCTTCCTGCATTTAAATTTACTTTAGGATTTTCCGTAGTTCCTGTAATACTTCCTTTAAAATTAGCTCTATCGAGTTTAATATCAAAAGGCAAATTTAAAGCCCCGCTTTTAGAATTTAAAGCTCCTGATTGTACTAAAATATAAGAACGATCTGCTTGCATATTAAGATCAAGCTTGATATTTTCTTTTTTAATCAAAGCTTTAGCATTAGCAGTGCGATAAACATCATTGGTAATATCTTTTAGTGTTAAAATTTTTAAAGCATTGGTAATAAGATTTGGTTTTAATTTACCCTCTTTCATATCCAAATTAACCTCGCCTTCTTCGCTTAAAAGATTATAATTTGCCTTCACATCTGCCTTACCTTGATAAACATCCATAAAATCTAAACCTTGAGCCAGACTACTTAAATCCACTCCATTTAAATCAGCAAGCAAAAGGTTATCTTTAAGTGTGCTTTGAAGCTTTCCTTCAAATAAATTCGGACTATTTACAACAAAATTTAAATTCTTATCAAAACCTACCTTTCCATTAAATTCTGCCTTACCTTTAAGTTTTCTATCCAACAAAAAACCTAGTTTTGAAAAATCATTTATCTTTAGATTAAAATCCGAATTTAAAAGCATTTTGCTTATATCAAAACTTCCTTGTAGTTTTGTAAGATCAGCTAAAGATGAATTTAAAACAGAATCAAATTGAGCGATATTGTTTTTAAAATTAATTTTGGTATTTAAATCATAACTTGTATTGTTTGGAAAATTTTTATTTAAAATTTTACTTAAAGTTGCGGCATTTAAAATACCCTTAGCTTCTAAATTTGCTTTACCATTAAGATTGCTAAAATCGATATTATCTAAATTAACTTTTGCATTAATAATCCCACTGGCATAATTTGGCATACCTGCTATAACAAAAAGCTTAGATAAATCAAGTTTATCAATGTTTAAATCAAGTTTTTTACCATTTGAATCAGCCTTGATTACACCATCTGCCAAATTTGCATTTGCATTTAAATTTTGTATTTGAGTGCCTATAATATGAGCTTTTGCAGTAAGATCTGCCTTACCTTGTAATTTTTGTCCTGCTATAACACTAAACTGGGACAAGTCATCAATAAAAGCATTTAAATCTGTATTTAACTCACTATTTTTTAAATTATAAGTTCCTTGAAGTTTTTTGATATTAAGCAAATTTGAAGCAAGCAAAGCATTGTAAGCAATATTGCTATTTTTTGCATTTGCTTTAGCATCAAAACTAAAAATTGTATTTGAAAGCTCTATTTTAGCTATTTTTTTAAGCTCATTGGTGTTAATCTTTGCATTGTTTATTTTTGCTTCAAGATCAAAATTAGAAAAATCCAAATCCGCATTTAGAAGTTTAGCATTTAAATTTCCAGAAACCAAAGCTCCATATCCTGCAAGAGCTAATAATTTTTCCAAACTTGCTTCATTAATATCTGCAAAAATTTTATTATTTTTCAAACTTGCCTTTATTTCTCCACCAAGTCCAATAACTTGAGCATTTAAACTTGATAGGATATTATTTACAACGCTTACTTGACCTACCACACCCAAACTACCATTTAATCTAGTTTTTGTAAGTTTTTCAAGCTTTACAAGAGAAGGAATACTTAAATTAAAATCAGTACTTAAAGCATTCTTGCTAATATCATAAAGAGTTTTTTGGGTTTGTAAGTTAAGATAATCATTGTAAATTTTACTTACAGCATAAATCTTATCTTCTTTAACATTGGCCAAAATTTCCGCTTTAGGATTAGAATTTAAAGGCAAGTCTAAAGAAAAATCTTTTTTTATCGCCTCATAATTTATATAACTTGTATCAAGTTTTATGATAATATTTCCATCAGGTTTTAAATTCTGTGCTGAAATTTTTGCTTGAGCATTTAAAAAACCTTTAGCGTAACTAGAGTAAGATAAAAGATGAAGTATTTCTTCTATCTTAAGATTTTGCGCATCTAAATTTAAAGCAATAGGGCTGTAATTATACATTCTTGCATTTAAAAGTACATTTGAACCTAGTAAATAACCCTTTCCATCTAAAGTAAAATCACTTGCTTTACCTTGAATCTTACCGCCAAAAGAAAGGTTTTGATTTAAATTTAAACCTAAATTTTTAGCATAATTTTGATTTAAAGAAATAAGATAGTCAAGATCAAATCCAAGCTTAAAAGGACTCAAAGCTCCCTTAAGATTAAAATCTGCCATATTTGCGATATTTGCTTGCAATTCAAGACTTGAAAAACGTAAATTAAAATGCGTGATATTTACATCTAATCCCGCACTTTCTTTGATCTTTTTTTGCGCTATATTTGCCACTATATTATTACCAAAACTTGTGAAAAGTATGGTATAAATAGCAATCAAAAGCACAACAACAAAAGCTATAACTCCATAAAAAATCTTTTTCATTTTTATCCTTTAGTTTATTTTATAAAATAACTTTAGTCTATAAAACTAAACTTTTATAAATATTTTAATTTAAAGTATTGACAAAATTCATTTTTTATAGTATGATATTATCACTCTAAATAAAAGAGTGCTAAAATCAATATTTTTAAGGATGGACAAAAATGAATTTTCAACCTTTAGGAAAGCGTGTTCTAGTTAAACGCGTAGAAGAAACTAAAACAACAGCCTCAGGCATAATTATACCAGATAATGCTAAAGAAAAGCCTTTAATGGGTGAAGTAGTAGCAGTAAGTAAAGAAATCACTGATATTGCAAATGGTGATAAAATCGTGTTTGCTAAATACGGTGGAACAGAAATTAAACTTGATAATAATGAATATTTAGTTTTAAATTTAGATGATATCTTAGGAATTTTAAAATAATTTATAAAAAAGGATAAAAAATGGCAAAAGAAATTATTTTTTCAGATGAAGCAAGAAATAAACTTTATGAGGGCGTTAAAAAACTTAATGACGCGGTAAAAGTAACTATGGGGCCAAGAGGACGCAATGTTTTAATCCAAAAAAGCTTTGGTGCTCCAAGCATTACTAAAGATGGCGTAAGTGTTGCTAAAGAAGTAGAGCTTAAAGATAGTCTTGAAAATATGGGCGCTTCACTTGTAAGAGAAGTAGCGAGTAAAACAGCTGATCAAGCAGGCGATGGAACAACTACTGCAACGGTTTTAGCTCATGCAATTTTCAAAGAAGGTTTAAGAAATATCACAGCAGGTGCAAATCCTATCGAGGTAAAACGCGGTATGGATAAAGCTTGCGAAGCTATAGTAGGCGAACTTAAAAAACTTTCTCGCGAAGTAAAAGACAAAAAAGAAATCGCACAAGTTGCTACAATTTCAGCCAATTCTGATGAAAAAATCGGAAATTTAATCGCTGATGCTATGGAAAAAGTGGGCAAAGATGGTGTTATCACTGTTGAAGAGGCAAAATCAATCAATGATGAATTAAATGTAGTTGAAGGTATGCAATTTGACAGAGGTTATCTAAGTCCTTATTTTATCACTAATGCAGAAAAAATGACTGTAGAGCTTTCAAGCCCTTATATCTTGCTTTTTGATAAAAAAATTGCAAATTTAAAAGATTTATTACCGGTTTTAGAACAAATTCAAAAAACAGGCAAACCACTTTTAATTATCGCTGAAGATATTGAAGGTGAAGCACTTGCAACTTTGGTTGTAAATAAACTTCGCGGTGTTCTTAATATTTCAGCAGTAAAAGCTCCAGGTTTTGGCGATAGAAGAAAAGCTATGCTTGAAGATATAGCGATTTTAACAGGCGGAGAAGTGATTTCTGAAGAACTTGGAAGAACTCTTGAAAGTGCGACCATACAAGATCTTGGACAAGCTTCTAGCGTAATCATCGATAAAGACAATACAACCATAGTAAATGGTGCAGGTGAAAAAGCAAATATCGATGCAAGAGTAAATCAAATCAAAGCACAAATTGCTGAAACAACTTCAGATTATGACAGAGAAAAATTACAAGAAAGACTTGCAAAATTAAGCGGCGGTGTTGCAGTTATTAAAGTAGGTGCAGCAACTGAAACTGAAATGAAAGAGAAAAAAGATCGCGTTGATGATGCTTTAAGTGCTACTAAAGCAGCAGTTGAAGAAGGTATAGTAATTGGTGGTGGTGCAGCGCTTATCAAAGCAAAAGCTAAAATCAAACTTGATCTACAAGGTGATGAAGCAATCGGCGCAGCTATCGTTGAAAGAGCTTTAAGAGCACCTTTAAGACAAATTGCTGAAAATGCAGGATTTGATGCAGGTGTGGTTGTAAATAGCGTAGAAAATGCTAAAGATGAAAACACAGGATTTGATGCTGCAAAAGGTGAATATGTTAATATGCTTGAAAGTGGAATTATCGATCCTGTTAAAGTAGAAAGAGTAGCTTTACTTAATGCAGTTTCTGTAGCTAGTATGCTTTTAACCACAGAAGCAACAATTAGTGAAATTAAAGAAGATAAACCTGCTATGCCAGATATGAGCGGTATGGGAGGAATGGGTGGCATGGGAGGAATGATGTAATATCTGCTCTAACCTCTTATCAGCAAGGATTTTCCTTGCTGATTACCAATTTAATTTAAAAACACTCCCTTGATTTTCTACAGATTTGCAAATAATCTTAATATCATTATCATCACAAACTTTTTTTACCAAAGAAAGCCCTATACCAAATCCTCCTTGATCGGTATTAAATCTTGTATATCTATCAAAAATATGATTTAAATTTGACTTTGAAATTCCACAACCTGTATCCGCAATACTTAAAAAATTGGCTTTTAAAATTATAGAAATTACTCCACCTTTTTTATTGTATTTAATAGCATTGCTTATAAGATTATCAATCAATTTAGAAATTTGACTTTTAGGAGCAAAAATATTTGCTTGATTTAAATCAAGCTTTAGTGTAATTTTTTTTTGCTCAAAAAATACTTTAAAATATTCCAATCTTTCTTCAAGTAGTATTCTTAAATCAAATTTTTGTTTTTCTGTTTCTAGGGTATTAGGGAAATTATAAAAAACAAGATCAGAATACACTTGAGACAAACTTTTTGCAGCAAGCTTAATCCTTGTAAATTTAGCATTATCTCCTAAATTTTGATGCTCAAGTTGTTCTATACTCATCAAAATAACACTTAATGGGGTATTGAGTTCATGAGTTGAATCTTTAATGAAACGATTTAGTGTGCTGATTTTATCCTCTAAAGGCTTTAGAGCAATTTTTACTAAAATATAAGATATTAAACCCAATATGCAAAAAGCCATAATAGCAAAACCAAAAACTTTCGTTCTAATCCAAAAAAGATCTTTGCCAACATCTTCACCCTGTATTAAAATTTGCAAACCATCGTTAGTATTTACTTCTTCATTGCTAGTATGTCTTAAAAAATAATGATCTGCACTCATAGGAGCAAGGAAAAAAACCTTATTATCACAAATACCTCTACCTTTAAGCTCTATCTTTGCTTTTCTTAAATTAAAATCTATATTACTAAAAAGAATCTTTTTAGCATCAAATATAGCAAATTTTAGTGCTGTGCTTTGAGCAATATTTTTTGCACTTATATCTATAGGGGTAAAACGAGAATTTAAGATGCTTATAACAATGTTTCTATGATTTTCTCTCAAAGTGGCACCCTTTAAAACAACTAATTCTTCATATAATTTTTGATACCATAATGCAAAAAAAATAGTTAAAAAAATACCTGTAGTTGTTAGGTAGATTAATAAAATTTGCCTAATGACTTTTTTAGCCATAGCAATATCCCCTGCCTCTTTGATTTATAATTTTTTCTTTTCCTAAAATTTTACGTAAATTTTTCACATAAGCCCTTAAACTTAGCTCACTAGGCTCCTCATCATAATCCCAGAGTTCTTCAAAAATTCTCTCTGTACTTAAAAAGTTGTTTTTATTTTTAAGTAATAAAGACAAAAGCTTAATTTCTTTACTCGGTAAAGTCAAGGTTTTATTATTATGGTAAAGAATTTGTGTAGTAAATTCAAATCTAAATCCATCTCCTAAATCTTCAAAATCTTCATTTTTATGTGAAAAAGCTCTTTTAAGCAAAGCTTTAACCCTGATAGATAACTCGGCAAGTTCAAAAGGTTTTTTTATATAATCATCACAACCTGCGTCAAAGCCTTGTTTTAAATCGTTTGTTGTGTTTAAAGAAGTCATGAAAATTGCTGGAGTTTGCTTTCCGCTTTTTCTTAATTCTTTAAGTAATGAAAATCCATCTCCTAAAGGAACTTTTACATCTAAAATCCAAAGATCAAAATATCTTTCATAAGCCATATCTAAAGCTTCTTGCGCATTATCGCATAAAAATACTTCATATCCCTCATCGTTTAAAAACTCTTCAATGATCTCACTCAAGCTCAAATCATCTTCTAAAAGTAAAATTTTAGCAGCCATAATTTAAATCTTTCTAACTTCAAATCTCTTAAATATATATCATTGTATCAAAATTCTTATCAATTATTTAATAAAATTTCATTTTTATTTAATTTATTTTTATCTATAATCCTTTCATACAAATAAATTTTTCCTTAAGGAGTTAAAATGCTTCCAAAATGGGATAACAGCTATAGTGTGCACAATGCTAAAATTGATGAGCAGCATAAAAAGCTTTTTAAACTTGCTGCAAAAGTTGAAGTTGTATCAGATAGATCTGTAAGTAAAAATGAAGTCAAAGAACTTTTGGCTGAATTTTTTAATTATATGAAAGATCACTTTAATGATGAAGAAAAATACATGCAGCTAATAGGCTATCCAAATTTAGAAGAACATCGAAAAATACATAAAGAAATCATCCAAACCATGATTAATTTAATCAAAGATATCAAATCAACCAATGATCTTAAAGAAAAACTTTATATAGTGGCTAAAAAGTGGCTTTTAGAACACATACTATATGAAGACATGAAAGTTGAAAAATGGAGAAGTTCTTCTTTGTCTACAGATGATGGTGGCGATGTTAGCTTTGAAGCAGCAGAAGATGAAGATAATGAGCATCCACAATTTTATCTTTATACCTGTAATTGTCCTGGTAAAATTCACGATGTTCCTTATAGCATTCATCAAAAAATAGAATTACAAGGTCATAAATTTACTTGTAAAACTTGTAAACAAGCTATAAAATTTTACAAAAAATATTCTTAAGGAGGATAAAATGAAACGCAATGTAAAAACTTATTCTTTTAGAATGCCTTTAGAGCTTAAGGAGCGTTTGGATAATTTAAGTAAAAATCTTTCTAAACCAAAATCAACCATAGCAAAAGAAGCCATAGAGGCTTATCTTAATGAAGTTGAAGATTTTTCTTTTGCTGTTAATGCCCTAGAAGAACTTAAAGATGGGGATTATCAAAAGGCAAGTAAAAAAATAGATAAAATTGTCAAAAATCTTAAACAAACAAAATAAAAAACTTTATCACAATTTTTTTGTGATAAAGACTTATTAATTTTTTATATTAAAATACATTTATGAATATTAAAAATGGAGTTAAAAAAGTGGCTCCGGATGTAGGATTCGAACCTACGACCAATCGGTTAACAGCCGACTACTCTACCGCTGAGCTAATCCGGAATATTTAAAAGTAAAATGTGATTATAGTGAAATTAAAAAACTTTGTCAAGGGTTTTTTCACAAAAATGCATTTTTTATGTAAAAAATTAATTTATTCCTTAACAATAACACTTTTTAAATTTCTAAAATAAAACAAATTTACCCCATCTTCATATAAATAATCAAGCTTCATTCCATGTGTTTCTAAAATAGTATTTACAATATAAAGCCCTAATCCAAAACTTGATTTTTGTTTTGATCCTTGAGTAAAAGCTTGAGTATAGTATTCTAAAGTATTGTTAAGCTCAGGACCACGATTTTTAAAACAAATATAATCATCTATAATATCAATTTGCACAAACCCATCTTCAGAATGTTTAATACCATTATCTATCATATTTTTAATCGCCGTAGTAAAAAGTTTAAAATCCACATTTACAAAAAAACTTTCTTCCATAAAAATACGTATATTGCTATCATCTCGCATTGCAATTTCTTTGGCTTCATCTAAAACATCTAAAATATTGTATTTTTTTCTATTTATAAAAGCAGCCCCTGAAGTAATTTGCTCAATAGCAGCAAATTCATTAATTAAAATTTCAAGTCTAGTAAAAACCCCATTTAAACGCTCTTTATATTTATTATCTTCTATCATTTCTAAAGTTAAGAGCCCCTTAGTAATAGGAGTTTTGAGTTCATGCATAATATTTCTTAAAAAAAACTGACGAGATTGGTTTAGCTTTCGAATTTGAACAATGGCTTGATAAAAAGCTTCACTTACTTGTGAAATTTCATCCATCCCAGTGCTTACATCTTCTATATCATTAAGCTTTCCTTGGGCAAATTTATCAATTTGTTTTTTAAGCCTTTTAAGGGGTTTTAATTTCTTAAATATATAAATATAAAGCAATACAAGAATACAAATCACGGCTACAGCTATAGCTTTGATAATAAAATACCTATAGGTTTGATAATCTTGATCCTTATAAAGATAAACCTTTCCATCATAAATAATATTTAAATACACCTGTCTATTATAAGAAATAATCTCGATTAAGCCATTATTAACCTCAACCCTAGCTAAAACATCACCTCTAAAAAGAATTTTACGGATCTGCTTTGCTTCTGTTATCTCATCCATTTTATTATAATTTTTTGTCTGCTCTTCAAATTCTTTTTCGCTGATAACTCCTGCAAAATTTAAGAGCCTTGCATTAGCTATCAAAGAATATTTTGTATTTAATTCTCTAGTATAATTTTGCTGATCGTATTCTATAAGCCACAAAAAGCCTAGTATAACACTAACCCCAGCAAAAATAAAAATAAAAGTTATAGTATAAAAAATCGAAGATTTATTCATTGAGTAAGCTTATAACCTATTCCACGTATAGAGTGAATATATTTTGGAGTTTTTGGATCATCTCCCATCTTTTGACGAATTCTACTAATAATAACGTCTATACTTTTATTGCTAGAATCCTCACTAATAGAAGAACAATTATAAACAAGCTCTTCACGACTTACCACTCCACCCTCTTTTTTAATCAAATAGCTTAAAATATCAAATTCAGCATTAGTTAAAGTAAGCTCTTGTCCTTTCATGGTAATAATATGCTTATATTGATCATAAACAAGATCTTTTACACTTTTTGCTATGGCGCTTTTTGTATTTGAAATACGTCTTAAATGACTTTTAATACGTGCTTGTAATTCTTTTGGATTATAAGGTTTTGGTAGATAATCATCTGCTCCAAGCTCTAAAGCATTAACCTTATCTGTAATATCATGTCTTGCACTTGAAATAATAATAGGTGTATCATACTTTTTACGAATCTCTTCACACACTTCAAGCCCATCAAGCCCTGGCAAAGAAAGGTCTAAAATGATAAGCTGATATTCTTTTAATGCAAGCTTAGAAAGACCTATATAAGGCTCATGAGCTATATCAACTTTCATATCAAATTTTTCCAAATATTCAGCTGTAATTTCTGCTAATTCTAAATCGTCTTCTATCATAAGAATATTTGTCATAGTTTTCCTTTATTTTAAACTTAATTTTAATTTTAAACTAAAATTTATAACAAAAGGAAAATCCTTCCGTTATTTTTATTTAAGCACAAGCAAAGTCGCAAAACCATTGCGATATACCCAAACTTTGGTAAATTCTTTTTTATTAACTTGTTTTAAAGCTTGTTCTAAATCTTTTAAATTTTTAATTTCACTTTGTCCAACACCTATGATAATATCACCCTCTTGGAAACCAGAATTTTTTCCTTTGCTCTTTTCTTTAACACTATCAACCAAAACACCATTAACATCTTTTGGAATTTGCAAACGATCCTTAAGTCTTGGATCTAAATTTCTCAAACTCAAACCATCAATCAAATCACTTTGTACGCCTTTAGGATTTTCTTTTTCACCTTTAAGAGTAAAACTTGTTTGCTTATTTACTCCATCTCTTTCGTAACTTAATGAAATTTTTTGACCAATCTCTAAAGTTCCTATATAATTTTTAAGATCAATAGGACTTTTTATAACCTTATCATTAACTTTAGTAACTAAATCTCCACGCTTAATCCCTGCTTCATCAGCACTTGAACCTTTTTGAACATCAGTGATTAAAGCTCCTTCTTGATTTTTGTAAGCTTTTTTAGTATCACCTTGCAAAGCTGAAATAGTCACACCTAAAAATCCTCTATCGATCTTGCCTTTTTCAATAAGTTTTTTAGCTATATCCTTTACCATATTTGAAGGTATAGCAAAACCTATACCGTTATTTCCACCTCCACGAGAAAGAATAGCTGAATTAATACCTACTAAATATCCACGACTATCTACCAAAGCTCCGCCTGAATTTCCTGGATTGATAGAAGCATCTGTTTGTATAAAATTTTCATATTGATTTAAACCTATATTGTCTTTGTTTAAAGCAGATATTATCCCACTTGTAACACTAAAACCAACTCCAAAAGGATTTCCAAGTGCAAAAACAACATCTCCTTCCATTAAATCATCAGAATTTGTAAAAGTAATAGCTGAAAGATTATTAGCCTCTATTTTTATAACAGCCAAATCTGTTTTTGGATCTTTGCCTATAAGTTTTGCTTTATATTCTGTGTCGCTTCCTGGCAAATTCACTGTAATCGTATCAGCATCATCTACAACGTGATTATTTGTTACTATATAACCATCTTTTGAAATAATCACTCCCGATCCCAAAGAACTTACCACTTCTTTATCATTCTTTCCTTTTCTTTGAGGAAAATCAAAATCAAAAAATTGTTTAAAATAAGGATCATTAAAAAAATCATCCAAAGGACTTGGACGATTCGATCTTGTAATAGTTTTTGAGGTGGAAATATTAACCACTGATTTTTTTGCATCTTTAATAGAATCATGATAAGAAAGCACTGCATTTCCAGCAGCAGGATTCACACGATTAGCCGTTGTAGTTGATTCGTTAAAATTAATACTTGCAGCAAATAAAGCACTTGCTAAACTTAATGATAAAAAAATCTTTTTCATCTCATTTCCTTTTGTCTTTAAAAATAAATCATCTCGTAAAATATTTTACTGTCTTCATAGTATAAAACCGAAAATTTACAAAATTGTAAATAAAACCTTGAGTGATAAAAATTTATAAAACTTGATTGACTTAGGCTAAAGTTTATGTTATAATTTAATCCTTTATATAATCAAGTAAAAATTTTTAAGGAAATATAACATGAATAGTTTATACGAAACTCTTGAAGTTAGCAAAAACGCTAGTGCAGATGAAATAAAAAAAGCTTACCGTCGCCTAGCTAGAAAATATCATCCTGATATCAACAAAGAAAAAGGCGCGGAAGAAAAATTTAAAGAAATTAATGCTGCTTATGAAATTTTAAGTGACGAAAAAAAACGAGCTCAGTATGACCAATACGGCGATTCTATGTTTGGTGGACAAAGTTTTCATGATTTTTCAAGAAATACTGGTGGGGTAAATTTAGACGATATTTTAAAAGATCTCTTTGGAGGAGGCTTTGGTGGACGCTCAAGAGGGGGTTTTAACGGCTTTTCTTCAAAAGGCTTTAGCAGTGGTTTTGGAGGATTTGGAGGTTTTGAAGAAGAAAATTTAGACAGTAATCTAGAGCTTCATATTCCTTTCGAAAAAGCTGTTAAAGGCGGGGAACATAGTTTTAATTTTCAAGGCGAAACCATTAAATTTAAAATTCCACACGGTATAAAAGAAGGCGAGAAACTAAGAATTCGCTCTAAAGGAAAACAAAGCAGAAATGGAGCTAGAGGCGATTTAATCATTATTGTAAAAATAGAAGAAAGTCCTATTTACACAAGAGAAGATGATGATTTATATCAAAAGGTTGATATTTCTTTAAAAACTGCACTTTTTGGTGGAAAAATAAATATAAAAACACTCAAAGAAGGCAAGGAAGAAGCGACAATTAACATAACGCCTAATTCAAAAAATAATCAAAAAATTCGTTTAAAAGGTTATGGAGTGCAAAATAGAAAAAGTGATATTTATGGGGATATGTATTTGATTTTAAATGTTGTTTTGCCAAATTTAGATACTCTTGATGAAAAATTTATAAAACTCTTAAAAGAAAAATTACCTTAAAAAAAGGAATAAAATATGGAACACCATTATGATGAACCTGTATATTTAATCAGTGTTGTAGCTAAAGTTTTAAGCATACATCCACAAACCTTAAGGCAATACGAAAGAGAAGGATTGATAGAGCCAAGTAGAACCGATGGCAAAATAAGACTTTATTCTCAAAGAGATATTGACCGTATTAAACTTATATTGCGTTTAACAAGAGATATGGGAATCAATCTTGCTGGGGTAGATGTTATCTTAAAATTGAAAAACCAACTTCACGAATTTGAAAATTTAATTGATGAACTACGCTTAGAATTAAGCAAACAACAAGATAAAGAAGCGGCTAGTAAAGCCGTTGTCAAGCATAAAAATAGCTTTGATTTGATTTTTTATAAGAAAAAATAAAAAATAATGGATAATTTTTTAGAAATTTTTTTAATCACCGTTGCTATAGCTATAGTTTTAAATGTCATATTTAAAAAATTTGAAATTCCAACTATCATTGGATATATAGCTGCTGGAGAAATCATTTCTGAAATTTATCATTTAAGTGGCAAAGGCGAAATCACCCATATAGCCGAATTTGGTATAGTGTTTTTAATGTTTACCATAGGGCTTGAATTTTCTTTTAAGCATTTAATGGCAATGAAACAAGAAGTTTTTTTAAACGGCTCTTTGCAGATGCTTACTTGTGGCTTTGTTTTTATGCTACTTGCTATAGGAATTTTAGGACTTGGAGATAAAAGTGCTACCATAGTAGGCTTTGCACTAGCACTTTCTTCAACCGCAGTGGTACTTAAAATTTTAAATGATAATGGCGATATAAATGAGCAATATGGCAGAAAAGCATTGGGAATTTTGCTTTTTCAAGATATAGCTGTTATTCCTTTGCTTTTGCTTGTAGATATTTTTTCATCCAACAATCAAAACATAGAAAAACTCCTTTTTACCACTTTAATTTCAGCACTTATTTTAATCACTTTATTATTTTTCATAGGTAAATATCTAGTGGATAGAATTTTTAGACTCATTATCCATACTTCTTCTCAGGAAATTTTTATTAGTACTGTTTTATTTATGGTTATTGGAGCAAGTTTTTTAGCAAATTATTTTGGATTTTCTTATTCTTTGGGTGCTTTTATAGCAGGTGCTTTGATAGCAGAAACAAAATATAAACACAAAATAGAAGCAGACTTAATCCCATTTAGAGATTTGCTTTTAGGGCTTTTTTTCATAACTGTAGGCATGCAAATTCAACTTGATGTAGTGGCGCAAAATTGGTTTTTAATCATAGTTTTAACCCTTCTTGTAATGGCTTTAAAATTTGGCATAGTTTTTGGCTTTTTATTTCTTTACACCAAAAAAAGAGTAGCGCTTAAAACAGCTTTTGCCATAGCTCAAATTGGCGAATTCGCCCTAGCAATTTTTTCTCTTTTACAAGCAAAAAATATGCTTGATACCAAAACTTCACAAATTTTAATTGTTGTTTCTATTTTAACCATGATTATCACGCCTTTTATTTTAAACAATATAAGAAAAATTACCAATGTTGTAGAAGATATAGCACTTAATACCAACGCTGTGCAAAATATTGACAGCAATATCAAGCTTAAAAATCATCTTGTTGTTTTTGGCTATGGACGCTTAGACAAGAATGTACAAAAATCAAAACACAGTACTTATCTTGTTTAGAAGTGATTAATTAGTAGAACTTGAGTTAGTCGAGTGAAATGTCGTTTTGCATGCTGCTCAGAGAACTATATATAGAAGAATGCGACATATAGTACAATGAAGCTAAACTTGAAATTTATGTCAAGTGCTAGCTAATTATCCAAAACCTATAGACACCATCATTCATGTAAATGGAACTTTAAAAAAGATGCTTTTTTCTAGCATAGATGAAAATATACGCATCATTCGCTCTGAAAAAGTAATCGCTAGAAATTTAGTTCAAGAAGCGCTAGAATGCCGCATTCACAAAAATACCTAAGGAAGAATTTTGACAAAAAATGAAGAAAAAGCCTTACGCGTAAAATACCTAAGAAATCTTGAAAAATTTTTCAATGGTGCTATATCTGCACTTAAAAAAGAAGATTTTGATAAAACTAAATTTGAAGAAAGAATGTTAAAAAATGCTAAATTTTTTGAAAAAAATCCCGTGGTAAATCTTAACTCAACTTACGCAAAAAATCTTGAATTTTTTGTCAATGCTTGTTTAGATTTTTCCAAAGAAAAAAGCGAACTTTTAAATCTTGCCAATGCTTTAGATAAGCAAAAAAAACAAGGTGAGAAAAAAGAAAAACACAAAAATTATTTAAAGGATTATGAATGATTAATGTATTTTTTGATATGGATGGAACTTTAATCGATAGTGCAAATGCCATTTCTTGTACAGTCAATGAAATAAGACAGGATTTAAACCTAGCCCCACTTTCAAGAGAAATCATTATGCAAACCATCAATACTCCCAATATTGACTGGGCAAAAGAACTTTATAATATAGAAAATTTCCATCATTCTAGTTTTAAAGAAGGCTATGAAAAATATTTTGTCAAACACTATAAACAAAGCGTGGTACTTTTTGAAGGAGTGAAAGAACTTTTAGAATTTTTAAAAAACAAAAATTGTTTTTTAGCTATTGCTACTAACGCCCCACAAAGCTCACTTTCAAGCATACTTAAAAAACATCAAATCATTCCTTATTTTGATAAAATTTTAGGCGTAAGTTTAGGCATAGAACCCAAACCTCATCCTATGATGCTAGAGCTTTTAAAAAGCGAAGCTCCATATAAAACAAGCGTTTTTATAGGGGATAGTCAAAAAGATAAAGAATGTGCTAAAAATGCCAATTTGCCTTATTTTCATGCCAAATGGTATCAAAAAAATTTAAAAGAAAATGAATTTAGCAACGCTAGTGAACTTAAAGGCTTTTTGCAAAAGTATTTATAAGTTTTTTAATGAAATTTTAGTTAAAATTAGAAATAAATTTTAAAAAGAGTAAATTATGAGTGAATTATTAATAGAAATTGGTACAGAAGAATTACCTGCTATTCCTTTGCTAAAAGAATTAGCTAATATAGAAAAAAAATGGAACAATGTTTTAGAAGAATACCGCTTGGTAAGTGATTTTAAATTTTATTATACTCCGCGTCGTTTAGTTTTTTTTCATGAAAATTTTGCAGACAAACAAGAAGATAGCTTTGCTGAATTTATAGGAGCACCTAAAAATGTTGCTTATAAAGATGGAGTTTTAACTCCTGCGGGACAAAGCTTCCTGCAAAAAGCAAGGATCAGTGAAAATGAACTCTCTTTTAAAGAAATCAAAGGCAAGGAAGTTTTGTACCATCAAAAAGCTATTAAAGGTTTGCAAAGTCAAGAAATTTTAGGAGAAATGGTAGAAAAATTTCTAAAAAGTCTTAGTTTTGGCAAAAGTATGCGCTGGGGTGCAAATTCTTTTGAATTCATCCGTGCGATCCGTTCTATAGCTTGCATTTTAAATGATGAGCTTGTTAATTTTCAAAGCTATGGAGTAAAAAGTACTAAAAAAACTTTCATTCACAGAAGCGTAAGTTATGATTTGCAAGATTTTAACAATGCAAAAGAATATTTTGAACTACTAGAAAAAAACTATATCATCCTTGATCCAATCAAAAGAAAGGAAAAAATACTTGAGCAATTTAAACTCATAGAAAGTCAAAAAAATATACAAATTGGAGAAGATGAAGAGCTTTTAGCTGAAGTAGTTGCTATCACAGAATATCCTAATGCACTTTTAGGAAGTTTTGAAGAAGAATTTTTAGAAATTCCTAGCGAAGTAATCATCACTTCAATGAGAGAAAATCAACGTTATTTTGCAGTTTTTAACGATAAAGGCTTAAGTAATCATTTTATAGTAGTAAGTAATGCAGCATGTAAGGATTATTCAAAAATCATACATGGAAATGAAAGAGTTTTGCGTGCAAGACTTAGCGATGCAATGTTTTTTTATCAAAATGATTTACAAAATGGCTTAAAACCTGAAAAACTTGCCAAAATGACCTATCTTGAAGGTTTAGGCACAATGCAAGATAAAAGTTTAAGAGAGATTAAAATTGCTGAAATTTTATGTCAAATGCTCCATAATGATAAAATCGAAAATATCAGCACAGCACTAAAATACGCCAAAGCAGACTTAGCCACACAAATGGTTTATGAATTTACTGATTTGCAAGGCATTATGGGAAGTTATTATGCGCAAAAAATGGGCTTAGATTATCAAATTTGCTTAGCCATCAAAGAACAATATCTTCCTAATTCCGAACAAGCTCCACTTCCAAGTACAGAATTTTCAAGCATAGTAGCCCTTGCAAACAAGCTTGATACCCTTATAGGACTTTTTAGCATAGGAAAAATTCCAAGCGGAACAAAGGATCCTTATGCCTTAAGAAGAGCTGCCAATGGGATCATTAAAATTGCTTTAAATTTAAATAAAGAATTTGATATCCAAATTTTATTAGAAAAACTTTCAAATCATTATAAAAGCTTTGATATGCAAATTTTAAAAGATTTTATTTTTGAAAGACTTTATACTTTTTATACAGTCAATGCTTCTTTTGTAAAAGCGGTTTTAAGCTCACACAATACAGATCTTATCCATATCAATCAAAGCGTAAATGCTCTTATAAAACTTAGCAAAAAAGATAATTTTAATGAAAATTTTGCAACCTTTAAAAGACTAGCCAATATCGCCACTAAAAATCCTCATAAAGTTGATGAAAGTCTTTTTGTTCAAGAAGCAGAAAGTAAACTTTACAAAGCTTTTCAAGAAAAAACTAAAGCCAACTCTTTACAAGAAAAACTTGAAAATCTTTTTGCACTTAAGCCTTTTATTGATGAGTTTTTTAATCAAGTGATGATTAATGCTGAAGATGAAAAACTTAAAAATAATCGCCAAGCTTTGGTTTATGAAATTTATGCGGAGTTTTTAAAAATCGCCGATCTTAAAGAGTTAAGCCTATGAAAGCCTTATGGCTTTTTTTAAGCTTTACTCTTTGGCTTTTTGGAGCTCAAAATTTAGAACTCATCAAAGGTCAAGCTTTATTTTTGGAACTAGATAAGAAAGATTTTTTATCTTTGAAAAATAATGATAAAAATATTCCCACCTTTGCACATCCTAAAAATCAAGAAAAAATTCTAGCTATTTTTTCCTTACCTTACAAAAATCCCCCGCAAAATACAAAACTTATCGCATTTTATAAAGATAAAAAAGAAGAAATTTTCATAAAAACTTTAGAAGGTAATTATAAAAGTGAAAAATTGCAAGTTGAAAACAAAAAGATTTTTCCACCAAAAACCATACAAGAACGCATCGCTAAAGAATTAAAAGAAGCCAATGCGATTTATAGTTCTTATACTCCAAAAGCTTTATTTAACGGTGCTTTTAATATACCTTTAAATTCTTTTATCACAAGTGATTTTGGCAAAGCAAGAACTTTTAATGAAAAAGTAGCAAGTTATCATAGTGGAACGGACTTTAGAGCCGCCACAGGAACGCCTATTTATGCAGCCAATTCAGGTGTAGTAAAAATTGCAAAAGATCGTTATTTCGCAGGAAATTCAGTAGTCATTGATCATGGTTTTGGAATTTATTCACAATATTATCATCTTTCTAAAATCGATGTTAAAGTAGGACAAAAGATAAAAAAAGGTGAACTTATAGGACTTAGTGGGGCTAGTGGTAGGGTAAGTGGGCCGCATTTGCATTTTGGAATTTTAGCTGGAGGCAAACAAGTTGATCCTTTGGATTTTGTATCCAAATTTAATGCTATTTTTCAATGAAATTTAGTGACTTTTTCCATGCTTGGCTCCATGAAAGCTATTATAAAAATGCTGTAAGTATAGGAAAAAACGGAGATTTTTTTACTGCTGTAAGCGTAGGAAATCTTTTTGGCACACTTTTAGCCAAGCATTTTTTAAATTTAATAGATAAAAAAATTTTACAACTCCCTTTAGAACTTGTAGAAATAGGTGCTAATGAAGGATATTTAAGTCGTGATTTTTTATCCGCTTTGCTTGAATTAAGACCTGAAATTTTTTCTCAAATTTCTTTTTTCGTCATAGAACCGCATGAAAAATTAAGAACTTTACAAAAAAAGACTTTAGAAGGAGTGGAATTTACTCACAAAAATAGTCTTAAAGAATGCCATTTTAAGAACGCTTTTTTCTTTTGCAATGAACTTTTTGATAGTTTTGCTTGCGAACTTATAGATCATGATAAAATGGCATTTGTAGAAAATTTTAAACTTATTTTTAAAAATATGGATGAAAATTTAATCACAAAATGCAAAGCTTTAAATCTTAAAAAAGGTGAACTCAGTTTAGAGCTTGAAAATTTTTTTAAAGATTTAAACCAAACTTGTGAGAGATTTATATTTGCGGGATTTGACTATGGAACTTTAAATCCACAAAGTTTTAACTTAAGAATCTATCAAAAGCACGAAGTTTTTAGCCCTTTTGAAGTATCTTTAAAAGATTTTTTCGGCAAAAGCGATCTAACTTATAATGTCAATTTTACTCATCTTCAAAAACTCATCAAAGAATATGATTTTAAACCTTTAGCTTTTAAAAAACAAAGTCTTGCTTTCATGGATTTTGGTTTTGAAGATTTATTAGAATACGCAAAAAATAAAAACATTAAAACTTACGAAAGTTTTTTATCTCAAGCTAAAATTTTATTTTTTAATTTTGATGAAAAATTTCATTTTTTCGAATTTCAAAAAAACTAAAATTTTATATTTTTCATACTTGCTAAACAAACCCCCTCTCTTAAACCCTCATCAATGACTAGAAGTTTATGTTTATCAAACAAAGCATAAAACAGCAAACAACCTGCACTCAAATAATTTTTTCTCATCGTGCCTACTTCTTTTATAGCTTTTTTTTCTTCCATATGAAAAAGTTTAATAGCATAATTTAAAAAATCCTTATGGTAAAGTTTTTTACCATTTACTTTAGTTGCTTCATACTTTTCATAGCTTATATTTTGTTTTAATGCGCTAAGTGTGGTAGGAACTCCGGAATTTAAAACCACCGTTTTAGCCCCTAAAGAACGAAGTTCCTTTTTAATCATAGCCACCTCATCAAAAGCCCTAAAAGCTAGATGCTTTAAATAGGGATTTGCAATTAAAAAATGAATTTTAAGTTTTTTATCTTTAATATTTATGATAAATTTAGGATATTTTTTTATTAATTTTTTATAAGAAATACAAGATTTATAATAAGAATGGTAATTTTTTTCATAAAAACTAATAATACCAAAATCAAAACTTTTAAAACTTTTTCCAAAAGAAAGCTCACAAGAAGCCCCTCCTAAATCACAATACGCAAACTCTCCCCAAATTTTAAGCCTTCTTAAACCTGATTGCATACCTAAAACACTGATCTTAGCTTCACTTTTGGCATCTATAAGCTTAAAATCAATCCCAAATTCTTTTTTTAAATGGGCAAAAATTTCATTTGTATTGCTTGCCTTTCTAAAAGCTGCAGTCGCTACAGCTCTCGCTTTGCTTAAATCTTGCTCTTTAGCTAAAATACTCAAAGTATTTTTTAATCTTTGTATGGCTTCTTTAGAAATTTCTCCACTTTGATTTAGATTTTTCGCTGCCCCAATAACAAATTCATATTCTTTTAATTTATTTAATTTTTCATCCATTTGTACTGCTCTTAAAGTATTTGAACCAAGATCTATACCTAACATGACTTTCCTTATTTGATTTTATAGTATAATAGCAAAAAAGTTCTAAAGGAAAAATATGCTTTTAGGTGTAAATATCGATCATATTGCAGTGTTAAGACAAGCTAGAATGGTAAATGATCCTGATCTTTTAGAAGCTGCTTTTATAGTAGCTAGACACGGAGATCAAATCACTTTGCATGTAAGAGAAGATCGCCGTCATGCTCAGGATTTTGACTTGGAAAATATTATAAAATTTTGCAAAAGCCCTATCAATTTAGAATGTGCTTTAAATGATGAAATTTTAAATTTAGCTCTTAAACTCAAACCTCACCGCGTTACTTTAGTGCCTGAAAAAAGAGAAGAGCTTACTACAGAAGGGGGGCTTTGTTTAAATCATGCTAAATTAAGACAAAGCATAGAAAAACTTCAAAATGCAAACATTGAAGTTTCACTTTTTATTAATCCTAGTTTAGAAGATATAGAAAAATCAAAAATTTTAAAAGCCCAATTCATAGAGCTTCATACAGGACATTATGCGAATTTGCACAACGCACTTTTCAGCAATATCTCTCATACTGCTTTTGCCTTAAAAGAACTCAATCAAGATAAAAAAACCTTGCAAGCTCAATTTGAAAAAGAATTACAAAATTTAGAACTCTGTGCCAAAAAAGGCCTAGAACTTGGCTTAAAAGTAGCCGCGGGACATGGTTTAAATTACAAAAATGTAAAACCCGTAGTAAAAATTAAAGAAATTTGCGAGCTAAATATAGGACAAAGCATTGTAGCAAGATCTGTATTTACAGGACTTCAAAACGCTATTTTGGAAATGAAAGAACTTATTAAAAGATGAAAAAACTAGCCATTAGCATAGGCGATATAAACAGCATAGGACTTGAAATTTTAGTGCGTTCTCATGAAGAACTAAGCAAAATCTGCACACCTTTTTATTTTATCCACGAAAACTTGCTTGATAAAGCTTCAAAACTTTTAAATTTAAAACTTTTTAATGCAAAAATCGTAGCTTTTAAAGATGGAAAAGACTATGAATTTAATTTTATAAAAAAAGAAAATTCTCTTGAAATTTACTCTTTTTGCCTTCCTTTAGGCTTTAAAGTGGATGAAAATTTTGAAATCAAAGCCGGAGAAATAGATGCAAAAAGTGGACTTTATGGTTTTTTAAGTTTTAAGGCGGCAAGTTATTTTGTCTATGAAAAACACGCCCATGCCTTGCTTACTCTACCTATACACAAAAAAGCTTGGGAAGATGCAGGACTTAAATACAAAGGACATACCGATGCTTTAAGGGATTTTTTTAAAAAAAATGCCATTATGATATTAGGTTGTAAAGAACTTTTTGTAGGGCTTTTTAGCGAACATATACCTTTAGCTAAGGTGAGTAAAAAAATCACTTTTAAAAATTTAAGCATCTTTTTAAAAGATTTTTACAAAGAAACGCATTTTAAAAAAATAGGACTTTTAGGTTTTAATCCTCACGCTGGAGATTATGGAGTTATAGGTGGAGAAGAAGAAAAAATCATGGAAAAAGCTATAGCCTTTGTCAATGCCTTTTTATACTCTAAAAAAGATGAAAAATTTTTCAAAAAAGCCTTAAAAGATGAAAATTTACAAAAAGAATTGCTTTTAAATTTTAAAGGCAAGGGCGTTTATCTACCCTATCCTTTAGTAGCTGATACAGCTTTTACCAAGGCTGGTTTAAAAAACTGCAATCGTTTAGTAGCTATGTATCACGATCTTGCCCTTGCTCCTTTAAAGGCCTTGTATTTTGATAAAAGCATCAATGTGAGTTTAAATTTACCCATCATACGCGTCAGCGTTGATCATGGCACGGCCTTTGATAAGGCCTATAAAAATGCTAAAATCAACACTAAAAGTTATTTTGAAGCGGCTAAATTTGCAATCAATTTAAACCCTAAAGCTTAAATTTAGCCTAGAATCAATCAAATCTTCTTTAGCCAAGCTGTCTATAAAATCTTGCAAATCTTTATTGGTATTTAAACTTTGAGTGAGTAAATTTTCATATTTATCAACTTTATTTTTAAAAATTTGCTCTAAAACTTCTTTAATCTTTGTATCTTTTTTTGCTCTTTGCATAAGTTCTAATAAAGCTTTAGCATAAGCTTCTTGCATGCAATCACTTGCATTGAGTAAAGGTAAAATAGGATTTTCCTCTGCTTTTGTATTTTGCATATTTTTTATACAAATTTTTCTTTCTTTAATCATCTTTTTTGAAATTGGCTTTAAAATCTTTTTTCGTCTTTTTATCTGCTTTTTTTGAAATATTTTGATACAAACTGCTATAGATGTTATCTACTAAAGCAAGTTTTTTATTTTCAAATTCATTACGCACACCAATTTTATTGCATATCATAAGCTCATCATCACTTTTGCCATCATATTTGATTTTAGAGCAATCAAAACTAGGTTTTACTTCATCTTTATAAATAAGCTCATCAAAACTCAAAGCCCCTAAACTCGCCAAACTTAAACCAAGCAATAAAATAATTTTTTTCATTATTTACCTTTAAAATTTTTATTTTATTTTAACAAAAATATTTTGAATTTTTTAAGGAAATTAAGCCTTTATTTTATTATAATGCGTTTTTATTTTTTATAAGGAACTTAAAATGCAAAATTACAAAAAAGCTCTTTTTGCACTAGCTCTTAGTGCTTTTTGTATGGGCGTAACCGAATTTGTTATGGCAGGAGTTTTGGTTGATGTTGAAGCGTATTTTAGCGTAGATGCAAAAACCGCGGGCTATCTTACAACCTTATATGCCATAGGTGTTGTTATAGGCGCTCCTCTTATTACTATACCTTTAAGTCGTTTTCATAGACACATACAACTTTTAAGTAATCTTGGAATTTTTGCTCTAGCAAATTTCATTATCTTTTTTAGCCAAAATTTCTATCTTACAGCATTTGCGCGTTTTATAGCAGGAACACAACATGGGGTATTTTTTGTCATTGCTACCTTAGCTGTAAGTGCTATAACCCCAGATGATAAAAAATCAAGCGCTCTAGCTATAATGGTCACAGGACTTACTGTAGCCTTAGTTACTGGAGTACCGCTTGGAACTTTCATAGGACATTATTTTGGCTTTAAATTTATCTTTTTACTTATTTTTATCATTACAAGCTTAGCATTTTTTGGAGTATGGCATATGATGCCCAAAAATTTACATCCTAGCCCAACAAGTCTTAAAAATTTAATCCCTGCTTTTTCGCATCAAAATTTGTTAAAAACTTATACTATAACCATTTGTAGTTGTGGGGCTCAATTTGTTCTTTATACTTATTTACAAAAATTACTTGTAGAAATAAGCGGTTTTAAAGTCCAAGATACAGCTTATATCTTGCTCTTATATGGAATTTGCGCAATTTGTGGGAATTTATGGGGCGGAAAAATAGTAGATAAAAAAGGTGCTATTTTTTCTTTGCGTCTTATTTTAAGCATACAAGTTCTAGTATTTTTAAGCGTATTTCTCACCATGCATTCTAAAATTTTAATCATTTTTAGCGTAGCTTTGATAGGATTTTTTGCCTTTTCAACCATACCTGCGCTAAAAATGCTTAGCATTACTAAAGCTAAACGCCACACTTATAAAGTCATAGACAGCACAGTAAGTGTGAATGAAGCAGCTTTTAATGTAGGCATAGCTTTAGCAAGTTTTTTAGGTGGGATTGTTTTAGCAGGATTGGGTATAGAATTTAATGCTTTATTTTCGGCACTTTTTGTAAGCCCTGCTTTGATTTTTGCCTTACTTTTTGCCAAAGATAAATTAAATTATAAAAAATTTCAAAGAAAAAGTTTTAAAAAGATATAAATTGGAATAGAAATTGCTTGTTTGTTTAATGTAAAGTTAAATAAAGGAGGAGAAAATGGTAGTAGATAATACTCAAAAAACATCAAATGCTATCTTTAGTACCACAACAAAGGTTAAAGAGAAAAATACTTCAGCAGATGAATTTCAAGCCACATTAAATGAAGTAAAAAACAAAGAAGAAAAGGAAGAAGAAAAAACAAGCTCAAGCAAATTTACTAACGAAGATATTGATCTTAGTGCTGCTAGAGAAGATTTTAGATCTTATGCTTGGCAAAAAATGAGAGAAGATCAATACAAAAAAAATGAGGAGACTTTGCTAAATAAGCTTTTTGCTACAATTGACGCAGGAAATGCCACAAACAATACAAAGGCTTAATATACAAATCAAAACTCAAACTACACAAACGAGAATTCCAATAATTCTCGTAAAATTTCTCATAACTCTGGATAAAATGAAAAAATTTATTATTTCCTCCATATGAAGAAAATATAGAAAAATTGACCAATTTAATTTATCAAATTCTGTTATAATTTTGCTAAAAACAAAGGAAAATAATGATTTTTATTGATGCTTGCTTTAAAAAACCTACACCTTACACCCCTATTTGGATGATGCGTCAAGCAGGAAGATATTTGCCAGAATATATGGAAGTAAGAAAACAAGCGGGTGATTTTCTCTCTTTATGCAAAGACTATAAAAAAGCTTCTGAAGTTTCTTTACAGCCTATTGATATTTTAGATGTAGATGCAGCAATCATTTTTTCAGATATCTTAGTTGTTCCTCTTGAAATGGGTATGAATTTACGTTTTGAAAAAGGAGAAGGGCCTGTTTTTGATAATCCTATTTCAACCCTAGAAGACTTAGAAAAACTTGACGATCAAAATGCACATAAAAAATTAAATTATGTCTATGATGCCTTAAAGCTTACTAGAGAAAAATTATCTCAAAACAAGGCTTTAATAGGATTTTGCGGAAGCCCTTGGACTATAGCTACCTATATGATAGAAGGAAGTGGAAGTAAAAATTATGCAAAGTGTAAAAAAATGCTTTATCAAAACCCAGAACTTTTACATAAAATTCTAAACAAACTAACTCAAGTTTTAAAACTTTATTTAGAAGAGCAAATTAAAGCAGGTGCTAATGCTATACAAATTTTTGATAGCTGGGCAAGTGCTTTAGAATACGATAAGTTTTTTGAATTCTCTTTTAATTATATGCTTGAAATTTCAAATTTTATTAAAGGCAAATACCCAAATATACCTGTAATTTTATTCCCTAAAGGCATTAGCGGTTATTTGGATAGAATCGATGGTAATTTTGATGTTTTTGGGGTTGATTGGAGCACTCCGCTTGATTTAGCACGTGATAAACTATCACACAAATACACTCTTCAAGGCAACATGGAGCCTTGTAGACTTTATGATAAAAATGCCATCAAAGAAGGAGTGGAAAAAATACTAAAAACCATGCAAAATAAAGCTCATATTTTCAACTTAGGACATGGGATCTTGCCTGATATTCCTGTTGAAAATGCAAAATATTTTATCAAGCTTGTACAAGAAAGTCAGCTAAATGAAAATACTCTTTGGTCCTGTTAGCTCAAGGCGTTTTGGAAGATCTTTGGGTATAGATTTAAGCCCTAGCAAAAAACAATGCAATTTTGATTGTGTTTATTGTGAGCTTGATCCAAAAAAAGCCCAAGAAAAACAAGATGAAATTATCAGCATAGATAAAATTATCTCCGAAGTTAAAGTTGTGCTTGAAAAAAATGTTGAATTTGATTTTCTTACCCTTACTGCCAACGGAGAGCCTAGTCTTTATCCTCATTTAAATGAGCTTATTTTATCTTTACGCAGCATTGCTAAAGATAAAAAATTGCTTATTTTAAGCAATGGTACAGCTGTATTAGATGGAGACAAATTTAATGCTTTACTAAAACTAGATGTGGTCAAATTTAGCCTAGATAGTGCAGTTGCTAAAACTTTTTATCGTATTGATAGAGCTTTAAAAAACATTGACTTAGAAAAAATGATAGAAAAAATGGCAGATTTTAGAGCTAGGTTTAATGGAGATTTGATTATGGAAATTCTAGTTGTTAAAGATCTTAACGACAATGAAGAAGAATTTAAAGCACTCAATCAAGCTTTAAAAAAAATCATGCCTTTAAGGGTTGATCTAAGTACCATAGATAGACCTCCTGCTTATGCCGTTAAAAAAGTAAGCGAAGAAAAACTTTTAGAACTTTCTAAACTTATAGATTCTACTCCCGTACTCTTAGCCAAAAGACATTATGAAGGTGAAAAACTAAGCTTCAATGAAGAAGAATTATTAAAAATGCTTCATCTACGCTCACAAAGCGAAATAGACATTGAAGTAAAATTTGATGAACAATCCAAAACTCTCTTAAATCAACTTATCAAAGAAAAAAAGGTAAAAATTCTCGATTTAGCTGGAGTTAAATTTTATAAAGTTTAGGCCTTTGGCAAATACTTTCTAAGTAAAGTTATAAGATCATTTCTACTTACATCACTTAAAACTTCACTCACACAATCAAAATCCCTAATTTTTTCCTTTGAAAAAAAGATAATATGGCTTTGTGGATGCTGTTTTTTATAAGCACTTAGCAAATTTCTCATTTGCTCAAGATCAAATTTAATTAATTCATAATCAAGTAAAATCAAACGATAAGTCTCTTTACTTAATTCTTGTTTTAATTGACTAAAAGAATTTATACATATATTTTTATCGCATTGTTTTTCTATTATATTAAAAAATAAGGTTGCATCAAAATCATTTTGTTTAAAAAGCAATACATTATTTTGATAAGGGGTTTTAAATTTTAAAGTGCAAACCTTATCAAGCTTGTTTTGCAAAATATTTTCAAGATCTTTTTTTTCAAAAGGTAAAGTTAAAAAATACTCATAATGTGTATTTTTATGGCGACCCATCACTATAAAATCATAGTTTTTCTTTACATTTTCATTTAAAATTTTATCCTTGATAAAAATCAAATGAAAGTCATTAACATCAAAACTTAAATTTTTAAAACAAGTGCTTTCTATGCCAAAATACGAAAGTAAATTTGCAAGTAAAAAATTCTCAAGCTCATCATTATTAACTATAGCCACACTTGCTTCAAATTGCAAAACCTTTCCATGAGATGTCCCTATAATGCTTTTAAGATGCTCTAAAGCCTCATTTAATTCTAATCTAATTTGATCTTTTTGAGAATTTAAGGCATTTAAAATCAAAGAATTAATTTCTTTATTATACCCTTCATTTAAGCAACGCATTGCATTGGATATATTTCCAAGCTGATATAAATTTTCCTCTAATAAATGCAAATATCTATCTTTTTCATGGGATATTTTAGTTAAATTTTGTCCTGTAGTTTCAAATTTTTCCTTTAACAAATCAAGTGCACTATCAACATCAATCTTTTTTTGAAAATTTAAAAAATCATTTTGCATGCAAAAAATTTTTTGATATATTTTGTTTATATTTCTATTTTGCCTAAAAGCAAAAATAAAAAGTGTTAAAGATAAAACAAAAATGCTAGAAAACATACCTATTTTCAGTTGTTCAGTAACACTATCAAGCTTTGAGATATCAATACTTAAATACGCTAAAATTAGATTAAAAATAAAAATTATCCCTGCTAATATCAAATCAATTTTCCCTTATCTTTCGTGCCGCTTTCTTGCCTACAAGCATTGTAAGATCTTTAAAATCAGCCTTATATATAGATTCAAAATTTCCATAATACGCTAAAAGTTTTTGTATAACCCCTGAACTAAGTCCTAAATTTGCAAGCTTAGAACTTTTCAAGTCCTGTTTTTTCTTAGTATTTTGATGAAAACTGATAGCAAAACGGTGTGCTTCGTCTCTTAATTTCTGTAAGAATTGTAGTTTTTTATCGTTAATACTTAAGCTAAATTCTCCTTTTAAGGAATGAATTTTATCCCTAGCACCTCCTTTAGCTCTATGTGCTTTTGCATCGATTTTTTCTTTTGAAATAGCTAAAATATCGACATTTGCCCCACTACTTACAATGATTTCTTTAGCCAAATCAAGCAAAGCCTTTCCCCCATCTATAAGCCATAAATCAGGAGGAGGTATTTTATCAAAGTCCAAAGCCCTACGCGTTAAAACTTCACACATTTGATCATAGTCATTTTTATGTTTTAAATGAAATTTTCTATATTTTGACTTATCCCAAGAATTTATTCTATAAGTTACCATAGCTCCAACATTTGCCACGCCTTGCAAATGAGAATTGTCAAAAATTTCTATATCATTTGGTAAATTTTCAAGCTCAAAATAAGACTTTAATTCTTTTTGTATAGTAAAATCATGATTTTTTTGCTCTTTTTCTATATTTAAAAGGGCATTTTGAAAAGCCAAATCACAAATTCTTCTTTTTTCTCCTATTTTAGGAATTTTAATACTGATTTTTTTATCAAACCTTTGGCTTAAAATTTCTTCTAGAAGCACTCTATCTTCAAATTCTTCATAAACATAAATAACATTTGCAAGCAAAGGAATATCCATGCTAAAATTTTCTAAAATCAGTTGCTTATAAATTTCATTTTTATCCCATTGTATATCATTTTTTATAGGAGTAATCTTAGAATTTGCACTGATAATTTTTCCATTTTGCACTACAAAACGCAAGGTTGAAAGCATGGAATTTTCAAAAGCTAAAGCAAATACTTCAAAATCTTCTAATTTTGCAATATCTATTTCAACCTTAACTTCCAAATCTTTAATCATTGCAATCTGATCTCTTACTTTAGCTGCTTCTTCGTAATTTTCATTTTGTGCTAAATGTATCATTTGTTTTTCTAAATTTTTTATTAAAATACTAGGATTTAAAAGTGCGTGCATAGCCTCATCTAAAATTTCAAGGTATTTTTCCTCGCTAATGCGTTTATCGCAAGGTGCAAGACAACGAGAAATTTGATAAAAAATACAAGGGGATTTACAACTTGCTTTTTGCTTTAAAGGATAGTATAAATAAAGCGCATCTAAAAGCTCTCTAGCGCCTTTAAAAAAAGGGCCAAAATATTTAATTTTGCTTTTTTTTACTAATTTTCTAGTGATCTCAAAGCGTGGAAATTCTTCTTCAAAATCCACATAAATATAAGGATAAGTTTTATCATCTCTTAGTAAAATATTATATTTTGGATGCAGTTGTTTGATAAAAGAATTTTCCAAAATCAAAGCATCAGCCTCTGAATTAGTAGTGATAAATTCCAAATGCACTGTTTCTTCAATCATTTTTTGAATTCTTAAAGAATTTCTTGGGTTTGCATGTAAATTTGGAGTAAAAGCGAAATAAGATTTGACACGATTTTTAAGATTTTTAGCCTTGCCTACATACAAAAGCTTTCCTTCTTGATTGAAGTATTGATAAACTCCAGTGCTATTGGGAAGAGTTTTTAACTCATTTTCTAAATTCTCTTTAGTCAAGATTAGAACCTTTTTTTATAAGCTCTCTTAAATCTTCAAATTTCTTAAATAATTTTTCATCTTTAAAGCAATTTTTAAATTTACCCTTAGAAAGCTCCAAATAAGAATTTTTAGAGAGTTTTTCATCATTTTTGTTTTTATTTGCCGCATAAGTGTATTTTTGAGAAAAGATTTTTATATCTTTTATATCAACAAATCCACTTAAAGGATATTTCTGTCCATATGCTTTTATGAGAAATTTAATATAAATTTTGCTATCATCATGATTTAATTCTTGATAAGCTGCTGGATGTAAGGTTATTATATTTAAAATATGATTTTTTACATAAATTTTAGCAATCAAACGTTGCTTAGCAAGCGGAAAAGAACTTAAAAAATCTTTGCAAAAAAATAAGGTTTTTAAAGGCTTATAATGAGGTTTATCCATCAATTCATTAATAACAGCACTAGCGTTTTTAGTCATCTTAATATTATTTCTTTTTCCCATAAGATGATTTTAGCATTTCTTTTCTTAATTTTCTTCTGTGCTTGCGGATATAAAGGCAACCCTCAATACACAAGCTATGAACAAAATGGTTCGGTAAAAACCATTAAAAAATACGAACAATTACATAGGTGGTAAATAATGAAAAAAGCAGATATTTTAGTTTTAGACTTTGGCTCTCAATACACTCAGCTTATAGCAAGACGCTTAAGGGAACAAGGAGTTTATGCAGAAATTTTACCTTTTAATGTAAGCTTGGCTGATATTAAGGCGAAAGAACCAAAAGGTATTATTTTAAGCGGAGGTCCAGCAAGCGTATATGCAACTGATGCGTATTTTTGCGATAAAGGCATATTTGACTTAAATCTACCTATTCTTGGAATTTGTTATGGTATGCAACTCATGGCACATCATTACAAAGCTACAGTAGCACCTGCAGGACATAAAGAATACGGCAAAGCAAACATAGAAGTTAAAAAAGATAGCGCTTTATTTAAAAATCTTCCAAAAAAACAAACCGTTTGGATGAGTCATTCTGATAAAGTAGAAAATTTACCTCAAGGTTTTGAAGTTTTAGCCACAAGTGAAAATAGCCCTTTTTGTGTTTTTGGAAATGAGGATAAAAAATTCTTTGCTCTACAATTTCACCCAGAAGTACAACACAGCGAATTTGGCAAAAATATCTTAAAAAATTTTGCTAAATACGCTTGTAATTGTGAAAGCGTTTGGAATATGGGTTCTTTTGCAAAAACTCAAGCAGAAAAAATCCGCGAAGAAGTAGGCAATGATAAAGTGCTTTGTGCTGTAAGTGGCGGAGTAGATAGTAGCGTAGTTGCTGCACTTTTAGCTAGCGCTATAAAAGAGCAAGTTATAGTAGTTTTTGTAGATAATGGACTTTTAAGAAGTGGAGAAAAAGAACAAGTTGAATTTATGTTTAAAAACACTTTAGGTATCGATCTTATCAGTATTGATGCAAGTGAAATTTTCCTAAGTCGCTTAGCTAATGTCACAGATCCTGAGCAAAAAAGAAAAATCATAGGAAATACCTTTATAGAAGTTTTTGAAGAAGAAGCAAAAAAACATAAAGATGTAAAATATCTCGCTCAAGGCACACTTTATACTGATATCATAGAAAGTTCTGTTGTAGGTGCAAGCAAAACCATTAAAAGCCATCATAATGTAGGGGGCTTACCTGAAAAAATGAATCTTAAACTCATAGAGCCTTTAAAAGAAATTTTTAAAGATGAAGTGCGTGCTTTAGGGCTTGAGCTTGGACTTAGCAAAGAAGTGGTTTATCGCCATCCTTTCCCTGGGCCAGGGCTTGCTATACGCATTATGGGAGAAGTAAATCGCCCTAGCTTGGAACTATTGCGCAAGGCTGATGTAATTTTACTTGAGGAACTTAAAAGTACAGGTTGGTATGATAAAACTTGGCAAGCATTTTGCGTGCTTTTAAATGTTAAAAGCGTTGGGGTTATGGGGGATAACCGCACTTATGATAATGCAGTTTGTATACGCGTTGTAGATGCAAGTGATGGTATGACAGCTACCTTCTCGCATTTACCTTACGAAATTTTAGAAAACATAAGTCGCCGTATTATCAATGAAGTAGAAGGTATAAATCGCGTTGTTTATGATATCTCAAGCAAACCACCTGCAACTATAGAATGGGAATAATCCATTTTTTCTAGCTCTTATTTTTAATATAAAATTTTTATAAAAATAAGGCTAGAATTTATTTAAGAAATTTCAAGGAAGAAATATGCATGGAAAAATAGCTATTTATATGGATTCTACAGGACGTGGAACCGTTACAAACTCAGCAAATACCTTTTTTGACTTTAATCGCCAAATTTGGAATGATAAAAAAAGTATGCCAAGTGTTGGTATGCTTGTGGAATTTAGAACTCTTTCTAGCGAAAAAAAAGCAGAAGACGGCAAACTCGTTCAAACAAGCAAAACCATAACAGGTATAAAACCTTCAAAATTTCAAGAATTCAAAGAAGGGGATTTTATCACTGAGCATGATTTTTGGAAAACTGATAATGATGATGAATTAGAAGACTTGCAAAACTCAAGAAGAAGTGCTTATATAACAGAACTCTATAGAACGACAGACTTTGACACTATAGAAAAAATTCCTCTTTCTTTTACTATACCTCAAGCTATACAAAAATATTTTGCCCATGAAATTTTATCCGTAGAAACGCTTCAAGCCAATCTACAAGATGAAAAGGAAATTCCTTGCATACTTGATTATCTTATACTTAAAAGATTTTTATTTAAAGCTTATGATACTTTAATTTTTATGGATAATAGCATAGACCAAACCCAATTTAGTGCATTAAAAAGCATCATGATGCATTTAGAGAATTCATATAAGCAAATAATAGCTGATCAAAAACCAAATATCTCTAAAATTTTTAACGAAACTTTTTTATCTTTGCAGTGTCATTACCAAGCTTTAGTAGCTACTATAGATACAAGAAAAAATCGTCTAGCCTCACTTGAAGCACAAATGAAAACTTTACAATCTGAAATAAATCTTAAAAGCAATGCGGCCAATGCAGACCCTGAAAAACTTAAAGCACAACAAGAAAGATTAACTAAACTACAAAAAGAAGTAGAATACTACAAAACAACACTAAAAAGACTTGATGCTATAAAAGAAGATTTTTATAAGAAAAATTATAATATTTTCGAAAATGCTTTTAAGCTTTCGCGAGAAAAACTCTTTAAAAAAATTATCACAGGTTTAAACCTATGTGCAACCATAATGGATGTTAAAATTTGGCACTTATCTTTAAAATCATCAGGAGTTAAAAATTCTTATTTTACTATGAGTAATATAGAAAATTCTTTCTGTTCTCTTTCTTTTGCAGAACATTACTTAAGTCGCTTAAATAAATCCGCTCTAAATCCTTTTGATCAAAAACTTTTAATGTATATTCAAAAAATCACAAAAGAACAAAGAAAAAAATTTTTAGTTGTCACATCGGATTTAGATTTATTATGCAAATTAAAAATTGAAAACTTTTCACAAAATCCGTATTATTTAGTAAAATACGCACCTAAAAAAGTAAATTATCAATCTTTAATGCGTGATAACACCTTTGATATAGTCTATATTGATGAAAAACATGTTTGGGAAAATGTTGCCGATATTATTTTACAAGGAAAGCATTTTGACAAATCAGGAAAAACCAAATTTAAACTGATTTAAGACATAGAAATTTAAGCTAAATTAAGTTATAATTTCCTTGCCTAAACAGTTTGTGGTATTTAAAGTGATCCAACACATTTTTATTAACTGCGATTGTGTGATTTACCGTGTTCTGTGGCATCGTTTGAGCTTTGAAAAAAGTGAGAAGTTGCAGCCTTTAAAAATTACCTAGCGGTTTTCTTTGACTTTTTGGGGTCAATCTTTGTTAAACGGCTGTTTGGGTTTAAAAGGAGATATAAATGAAAATAATGATTTTGGGTAGTGGTGCAAGAGAATACTCTATTGCTTTAGCCTTAAGAAGAGTAGACAAAAATTTAGAGTTTTATTTTGCTCCTGGAAATGGCGCTACCGAAAGTCTTGGAACAAATTTAAACCTAAAAGATCCAATAGTTTTAGCAACCTATGCAAAAGAAAAAGGTTTTGATCTTTGTATAGCAGGAAGTGAAAGTTTTTTAGCTGAAGGGGTTGTAGATATTTTTAAACAACAAGGACTTGCTATTTTTGGGCCAAGTAAAGCTGCTGCAATGCTTGAAACCTCAAAATCTTTTATGAAAAGCTTTCTTAAAAAATACCGCATCAAAACAGCCAAATTTTTAAACACAAATGACATTGAAAAAGCAAAAAATTTTATATATAGTTTAACCCCTCCTATAGTAGTAAAAGCCGATGGACTTTGTGCAGGAAAAGGTGTTATTATAACTAAGACTCATGAAGAAGCCATAGAAGAAACAGCTAAAATGCTGAGCGGAGAAAGCTTTGGAGATGCTGGAAAACTCGTTGTAATTGAAGAATTTTTAGATGGTTATGAATTAAGCATTTTTGCAGTATGTGATGGCAATGATTTTGTTTTACTTCCTGCAGCACAAGATCACAAAAAATTACTCGATAATGATCAAGGGCCAAATACTGGTGGAATGGGTGCTTACGCCCCTAGCTCTTTGGCGAATGAAAGCTTGCTTAGAAAAGTTCAAAAAGATATTATTTTACCGACTTTAGCAGGTATGAAAAAAGAAGGAGCGGAATTTTGTGGTGTTTTATTTATAGGTGCTATGATCGTTGGAAATAAACCTTATGTATTAGAATTTAATGTTCGCTTTGGCGATCCTGAATGTGAAGTTTTAATGCCTTTAATCGAAGATCCTTTAGAACTTATTTTAGCTGCTACTCAAAGACGCTTAAGACACGCAAAAATCAAAATCAAAAAAGAATTTGCAGTAGGGGTTGTATGCGCGAGTGAAAACTATCCTTACAAAAGTTCACCAAAAAGTGAAATTACTGTAGATAACATTCCTGAAAACTCTCATATTTCTTATGCTGGAGTAAGCCTAGAAGATGGCAAATTAATGGCTGATGGTGGAAGAGTTTTAGTTTGCGTTGGCACAGGAAAAAGTATAGAAGAAGCGCAAAAAAATGCTTATAAACTTTGTGATAATGTAAATTTCAAAGGAAAACAATACAGAAAAGACATCGCTCATCAGGTTCTTAAATGAAAGAAAATTTACAAGACCGCTTAGAGCGTGAAAATCTAAAAATAGCAAGTTTTGGAAAAAGGGTTCTAGCTTTTTTAATCGATGATATGGTTATTTCTTTGATTGTGTTTATCATTTTTTATGATCGTCTAATCCAAGCAAAAGATTTATTTGAAACGACTCAAATTATAGGAAATTTTTATCTTGGCTTCATCTTGCTTCATTTTAGTTATCAAGCAATTTTTACTTATCTTTATGGGGCAAGTTTGGGAAAAATATTATGCAAAATTATCATCTTGGATGAAAATCTTCTTGACAAACCCAATCTCATCCAAAGTTGCATCAGATCTGCCATAAGACAAGTTAGTGCTATGGCGTTTATGCTTGGGTTTGCTTGGGCTTTAAGCAATGATTTACGCAAAGCTTGGGAGGATTATCTAGCAAGGACAATAGTAGTTGATGTGGCATAAATTTTCCCTATTGCTAGGAACTAGCATAGCTTTAAGTGCAGCACAAGTTGATATTTACGCTCTTGATGCAAAAAAAGAAGGTGATATTCTTACTGCAAACAATGATGTTATTATTTTTTCTGATTTTTATTTCATCACTGCCAATAAAGCAATTTACAATGAAAAAACCGGAGATGTTGAGCTTTTTGGCGATGTTAACATCCTAAGGGGACAAAACGAAAGATCACATTCTGATTATGCTAAAATCAACCTAAATTCCAATCAAGCCGATTTTAGTAATTTTTTCTTTTCCAATAACAATCTTGAAGTATGGTTTCAAAGCAAAACAAGCCATCTAAATGATAAAGTCTTTGAAAGTAAAATTTCAGCAGTTTCAAGCTGCAATGTTGAAGATCCTGATTGGGAAATTCGTTTTTCAAAAGGCTGGCTTAACCGGGAAACCAATTTTGTTCATCTTTACAATGCAAGATTATATGTTAAAAATACCCCAGTTTTTTATCTACCTTATTTTGGATTTAGCACTGATACTCATAGACAAAGCGGGCTTTTAATCCCAAAAATCGTTTTAAAAAGTAGCGAAGGCTTATACTATGAACAACCTATTTATATAGCCACTCAAGAAAATTGGGATTTAGAACTTGATCCGCAAATTCGAACAAACCGTGGCTTTGGACTTTATTCTACTTTAAGATTTCTTGATTCTCCATATTCAACAGGAGAATTAAATTTTGGTGCTTTTAGGGAAAATAGCTCCTATTTTCACGATGAAAATTTGAAAAATCAAACCCACTATGGAATAGAACTAAAATACTCAAGAGATGATTTAATCAAATCTTTACTCAGTGATAATTTTCAAGAAGGCCTATGGATAGATGCAACCTATCTCAACGATGTGGATTATTTAAATTTAGGAAGTAGGGATTATCGAGATCTTAACTCGCTTGTAACCTCCAAAATCAATTATTTTTTAGCCGATGAAAACAATTTTTACGGAGCTTATGCAAGATATTATATCGACACATCTAAACTTAGCAATAATACAACCTTACAAGAATATCCAAGCTTTCAATATCATAGATTTTTAAATAACCTTTTTGATGAACGCTTGCGTTATTCATTTGATGCTTCATTTCATAATTTTTACCGACCTGCTGGTTCTTATGCAAATGAGCTAAATTTAGACTTGCCTATCTCGTATCACAACGCTTTTTTTGGAGACTTTTTACACTTTACTTTTACAGAAAGATTTTATGCTTCTTTTGTAAATTATAGCAACGATCCCGAAAGAAACCATGAGCATTATTTCAGAAACACTCATGATTTTAATCTCTACACCGATCTTTCAAAAGCTTATGAAAATTTCTTTCATACTTTAAATTTAGGGGTGAATTACGTTTTACCAGGAGCAAAATCAGGTAAAATCACGCAAGATTATCTTGAAGAATACGACAAAGAAAACGAACATACAAGTCTTTATGCTGTGCAATATTTCTATAACAACGGAGGACAAAAAAAACTCAAACACAGAATTTCGCTTGACTATCTCAATAAACAAAATGAATTCTATGAACTTGAAAATCTTTTAACTTATTATTTTAATGAAAATATCAATCTCAACAGCGAAGTGCTTTACTCTTATGAGCAAAGTCGCTTTACCAATGTCATCAGCCAAATAGAAGTCAATGCAAATTCAAAATTTAATTGGATGTTTTCTCATGCTTATCAAAACGATGAGTATGGAAAATATAGCTTTATTGGTACAAGAGCAAATTATATTGCCACACCTAATTACAATTTATTTGGTGGAATTTGGTTTGATACTCAAAGAGCTCATGCAAACATGTGGGAACTTGGCTATACCTACCAAAGAAAATGTTGGAACTATTCTTTAATGTATAGAGAAAGAATCGATCCACAACTCACAAGTGGTGGCATCACAGCTAAAAATCAAAGCGGAGTTTATTTTATTTTCAACTTCTATCCTTTAGGAGGAGTAAAATACGATTTCTCTTTAGCAGAAAGTGAAAACAAAATTTAAAAAGGATGAAATTTGCTAAATATTTTAAAAAATTTTACGAATTTATTATCTGGTAAAAAAGGAAAAATAATGCAATACAGCATAGAAATTAACAAAAATACAGAAATATTTGATATAGACAAAGTTGCCAAACAAGCTGCCGGTGCTGTTTTAATGAGACAAGGCAAAAGCGTTGTTCTAGCTACAGTTGCAAGAGAAGAAAAACAAGTTGAAGAAGATTTTTTACCTCTAACCGTCCAATACATCGAAAAAGCTTATGCCGCAGGAAAAATCCCTGGTGGTTATGTCAAAAGAGAAACCAAGCCAAGCGATGCAGAAACCTTAACAGCACGCATTATTGATAGAAGCTTACGCCCTCTTTTTCCAAAAGGCTATGCTTATCCGACTCAAATCGTTGTGATGGTTCTCTCAGCTGATCCTAAAGTAGATTTGCAAGTAATGAGCTTAAATGCCGCAAGCGTGGCACTTTATCTTAGTGATATACCTATGAAAGCTCCAATATGTGGTGTGCGTATAGGAAAGATAGATGGAAATTTCATACTCAATCCAAACAATGAAGAGCTTCAAAATAGTACCCTAGATCTCTATGTAGCAGGTGTAAAAGATGAGCTTTTGATGATAGAAATGAGAGCCTTACCTGATCAAAAAGAAAATGAAATCTTTATCGAAGCTCCTTACGCTGATGTTTTAACTCAAACCACTTCACAAAATATGAATGAACTTAGCGAAGATGAAATTTTAGAAGCTCTAAATTTAGCTCAAAAAGCTATATTAAATGGTTCAAATGCTTATGAAGAAGCCTTTAGCAAACACAAAAAAAATTCTCAAATCGAACTAAAAAATGAGATTGAACATCCTAAAATTTTAGCTTTTATAGAAAATAATTTCCAAAAACAAATCAAAGAAGCCATCAATCAAATGGCAAAAAGCGAAAGAGCGAGCGAACTAAATAAAATCGCTAAAGAAATTTTAAATCTTGAAATTGCTAAAGACTGGAGCGAAGAAAGTGTCTTAAATACCTTAGCTAAAGTCAAACGCAAACTTATTCGTGAGCAAATTTTAAATGAAGGCAAAAGAGCTGATGGTAGAAGTTTAAATGAGGTTCGTCCTATCAGTATAGAAACCAATATCTTGCCAAACGCTCATGGCTCTTGTCTTTTCACTCGTGGACAAACTCAAGCCCTAGTGATTGCAACCTTAGGCGGAGAAAACGATGCTCAAATGATAGACTTGCTTACAGAAAAAAATCCTATAAGCGAACGCTTTATGGTAAATTATAATTTTCCAGGTTTTTCAGTAGGCGAAGCAAGTCCTATCAAAGCTCCAGGAAGAAGAGAACTAGGACATGGAAATTTAGCCAAAAGAGCACTTTATCCAAGCGTGGATGAAAATTATCCTTATGTAATCCGCTTAGTCAGTGAAATTTTAGAAAGCAATGGCTCAAGTTCTATGGCAACGGTTTGTGGCGGATCTTTAGCCTTAAAAGCAGCAGGAGTGCCAAGCTTAAAACTTGTTGCAGGAGTAGCCATGGGGCTTATCTTTGAAGATAACAAATATGCTGTTTTAACAGATATCATGGGACTTGAAGATCATGATGGGGATATGGATTTTAAAGTAGCAGGAAGCAAAGACGGCATTACGGCTCTTCAAATGGATATAAAACTAGGTGGAATCGATCAAGAAACACTCAAAAAAGCTTTATATCAAGCCAAAGAAGGAAGACTTCATATCTTAAGCATTATGGAAGAAGCTGCAAAAGAAATCATAGTCAATGAAGAAGTTTTACCTAAACTTGAGCTTTTTAGCGTTGATCCTTCAAAAATCGTTGATATCATAGGGCAAGCTGGAAAAACCATCAAAGAAATCATAGAAAAATTTGGCGTTTCTATAGACTTAGATCGCGAAAAAGGTGAAGTAAAGATAGCAGGGAGTCAAAACGAGCAAATCAAAGCTGCAAAAAACTACATCATAAACATCACAAGCTCTCAAAAAGGAACTAAAAAAGGCTCTAAAGACAAAGATATATCAGGCTTTGAACTTGGACAAGAATTTCAAGGTATTGTTAAAAAAATCGCTCCTTTTGGAGCCTTTGTGGAACTTAAAAATGGTGTTGATGGTTTATTGCATAGTTCAAAAAGCAAGCATCTTAATTTAACTGAAAACCAAAGTTTAAAGGTGAAAATCAGCGAAATTAAAAACGGAAAAATTTCTGTGGATTTGTGCGAGTGAGTGAATTTTTAACTCATCCTTTTAAGCCTTTTTTTGACAAAGATTCTAAAATCTTAATTTTAGGATCTTTTCCTTCTATTAAATCAAGACAAGATGGCTTTTATTATCAACACCCAAGAAATCGTTTTTGGCCTATACTAGAAACACTTTTTAATGCAAAATTAGAAAATATCACAGAACAACAAGCCTTTTTAAGAAAAAAACATATCGCTCTTTGGGATGTACTTCAAAGTTGCAAGATAAAAAATTCAGATGATAAAACCATAAGTTATGCAAAAGCCAATGATTTAAGCCTGATCCTTTCTCAAACCAAAATCCAAGCCATTTTTACTACAGGACAAAGTGCTTATAGATTTTTTGTTAAATTCCACCCTCACTTAGAAGCCATAGCCCTACCCTCAACTTCTCCTGCAAATTTAAATTTTTCTTTTGAACAGCTTTTACAAAACTATGAAATAATCAAAAAATTTACAAAATAAAAGAATATTTTAATTTTTTAGATTTTAGAATAATTATAAAAATTTAAGGAGTTAAAAATGCCTTTTGTAAATATACGCATCACCAAAGAAAACGGAGAGCCTACAACAGAACAAAAACAAGAGCTTATCGCGGGAGTAACGGATTTACTTGCTAAGGTTTTAAACAAAAATAAAAGCTCGACTGTGGTAATTATCGATGAAATCGATACGGATAATTACGGACTAGGTGGAAAAAGCATTACCCAAGTAAGAAAAGAAAAAAGCTAGTTTACATCTAGCTTTTGCGTGTTATCCTTGAATTCAAATTCCACTCTCTTAGCTCCAAAACCTTTAGCAATAGCTTCTAAAGTATCCTTAGCACTTTTATGAATTTTGCTTTCTAAATTTTGGATAAGATTTAAAGACAAGTCTTTAACCTCATCTTTGGCTTCTTTTATGAGTTTGTTTTTATCACTTTCGCTAAAACTAATCCCCGTACTATTGATAGAATCAGGCAGCAAAAAAGGTAAAAATTTAGCATTTTTTTCATCATAAAATTTCATATCTATGATGCTGTGTTTGTATCTACACTCTGGCATGATGATCTTATAAGCATCGTCCCCTAAAGGCAAAATATCAAAGTTTTTATCCCTTAAATCATACAAGAAAGTGATCTCAAATTCAAAAATCAAAGCAATCTGTCTTTCACTTAAAGACCATCCTAAAAGATTTTTCCAAATTCCATTAAAAGCACTATCTTTTTTAGTAACAATCTCTTTACTAAAAACTTGAAAAACACTTAATTCTCCTATGGATTTAAGCTGCATGATATCGCTAAAACTTTGCGTACTTTTTTCTTCTATTTTAGGGCTTTTATACTGCCTAAAAAGCACTACAAACAAAAGCACAAGCAAAATCATCACTAAAACAAATAAAATCATTTCCATTTTAAACCTTTCTAAATTTATAAACCTTGATTTGAAAAGATATATTTTTTCTCAAACGCTAAGAAAATAAAAGCATTAATGATAAAAATCAAACACACAAAAGTAAAAACAAATTCCACACTAAAATGTGAAGCCATAAGCCCTCCTCCAAAAGCACCGCAAAAATTTCCCAAAAATTGACAAGTTTGATTAAAACCAAAAATCACACTTAAATTTTTAGCACTCACACTTTTTTTAAGCAAGGCATTCACACAAGGCAAAAGTCCTCCAAGTCCTACACCTATAAGCAAACACACGAAAATAAGCGTATAAACATTACTTGCTACAGCCTGCAAATAAAAGCAAATTCCACAAAATATCAAAGCTCTAAAAATAATCTTACTAGGCCCTATCTTATCAGCGATTTTTCCAAGTTTTGGTGCGAAAAAAAGATTGCTAATCCCATTTGCAGCCACCACTATACCCACCCAAAGAGCCAAATTTCCACCTTGATGAATTTGCTCAACATAGATACTTAAAATCGGCATCACTCCAAAAATACCAAATTGTATCACAAAAGTAGTGATAAAAAGAACGATGATAAGGGTTTTGTTTTCTTTCACTTTTTGAGTATTTTTCTTCGCCTCTTTTTGAATTTTTCTCCCATGGATGAAAAAATAAATCGTCACAAAAGAACAAGTGATCAAAAAAGCCACCACATCAAAAACCGCACTAATACTAAAAAATTCAGCCACAAAGCCACCAAACAAAGGCTCAAGTAAACTTCCACTTATAGAAGCCGTAGAAAGAGTTCCTAAAGCATAAGCCACTTTTTCTTTAGGTGCTATCACGGCGATAAACACGACAGCAGCAGAAGTAAAACCTGAAATTATCCCTGTTAAACCCCGCACAAAAACCACTTCTAAAGCACTATGAGCAAAGCTAAAAACGGACATCCCAAAACTTGCACGAAGAAGCATATTTTTATAACCATACTTTGCGCCCAAAAAAGCCCACAAAGGTGAAAAAACAGCCATAAAAAGCGGAGTGATCCCAAAAGCAAGTCCTGAATAAAACGCTATCTCACTCATATCAACATGTCCTAGTTCTTTGATATAAAAAGGCAAAATCGGAGCGATTTGACTAAGCCCCATACTTGTGGTAAAAACACCAAACCAACACACAAGCAAAGTTCTATTGAAATTTTCCATGGGTTTATTGTATGATATTTTTTATAATTTTTAATTAAAACTCAAGGATAAAAATGAAAAAAATACTCTTTATATGCTTAGGCAATATATGCCGTTCACCTATGGCAGAATTTATCATGAAAGATCTTGTCAAAAAAGCAAATTTAGAAAAAGAATTTTTTATAAGCAGTGCTGGAACTTCAGGAGAACACGATGGAGAAGGTATGCACTATGGCACCAAAAACAAACTTGCCCAACTTAACATAGAACACAAAAACTTCACAAGCAAAAAACTCACTCAAAAGCTTTGCGATGAAAGCGATTTTTTAATCACCATGGACAATTCTAACTTCAAAAATGTTTTAAAAAACTTCACCAACACCCAAAACAAAGTTTTAAAAATCACTGATTTTAGTCCTAGTCTAAACTACGATGAAGTCCCTGATCCTTGGTATAGTGGGAATTTTGATGAAACTTATAAAATTTTATCCCTAGCTTGTAAAAATTTACTTGTTTTTTTATCAAAATAATTTAAAACAACTATATATTACTTCTCGTTTACTTTTTAGGCTTATACTTCTAAACGAACCGAAAAACATTCATAAGAAAAACTCCTTAAAATTACACGCCTAGCTTAAATCCCTTTAGCTAGGCTTTTCTTTAAGATGTTTTTATCCTTCGGATTTAAAATTTTTACTATTTTAAGTGCTTCTTAAGAAAAAACTCCAAATTTATGTGCTACAATTACGATGTTTTATTAATTTTTGACAAGGAGAATTCTCATGAAACTAGTTAAACTTAGTTTAGTTGCAGCTCTTGCTGCAGGTGCTTTTTCAGCAGCTAACGCTACTCCACTTGAAGAAGCGATCAAAGATGTTGATGTATCAGGTGTATTAAGATACAGATACGATACAGGTAATTTTGATAAAAATTTCGTTGACAACTTAAATTTAAACAACAGCAAACAAGATCACAAATATAGAGCACAGGTTAACTTCAGTGCTGCTATAGCTGATAACTTCAAAGCTTTTGTTCAATTTGACTATAATGCTGCTGATGGTGGTTATGGTGCTAATGGAATAAAAAATGATCAAAAAGGACTTTTTGTTCGTCAATTATACTTAACTTATACAAATGAAGATGTTGCTACAAGTGTAATCGCTGGTAAACAACAACTAAACATTATCTGGACTGACAATGGAGTTGATGGTTTAGTAGGAACAGGTATCAAAGTAGTAAACAACAGCATCGATGGTTTAACTCTAGCTGCTTTTGCTGTAGATAGCTTCATGGCTGCAGAACAAGGTTCAGATTTAGTAGGAGCAAACGGTAGTGCATTTAAAGTAGATTCAATTGGAAATCTTTACGGTGCTGCTGCTGTAGGTTCTTATGATCTTGCTGGCGGACAATTCAACCCACAATTATGGTTAGCTTACTGGGATCAAGTAGCATTCTTCTATGCTTTAGATGCATCTTATAGCACAACTATCTTTGATGGAATCAACTGGACACTTGAAGGTGCTTACTTAGGAAATAGCCTTGATAGCGAACTTGATAAAACATACGCTAATGGCAATTTATTTGCTTTAAAAGGTAGCATTGAAGTAAATGGTTGGGATGCTAGCCTTGGTGGTTTATACTACGGTGATAAAGAAAAAGCTTCTACAGTTGCAATCGAAGATCAAGGCAATATTGGTTCTTTACTTGCAGGTGAGGAAATTTTCTATACTACTGGTTCAAGACTAAATGGTGATACTGGTAGAAATATCTTCGGTTATGTAACTGGTGGATATACTTTCAACGAAACAGTTCGCGTTGGTGCTGACTTCGTATACGGTGGAACAAAAACAGAAGCTACTAATCATTTAGGTGGTGGTAAAAAACTTGAAGCTGTTGCAAGAGTAGATTACAAATACTCTCCAAAACTTAACTTCTCAGCATTCTATTCTTATGTGAACCTAGATCAAGGTAAAAACACTAATGAAAGTGCTGATCATAGCACTGTAAGACTTCAAGCTCTTTACAAATTCTAAGAAGCTTTCAAGTCTAACTTCAAGGCGGAGTTTTGCTCCGCCTTTTTTTATGCCTGATTTTTAAAACTTAAATTTATATAAAAAATTTTCCCAAGCTAAAACGCTTTAGGAAAATTAAGATTTAAACCAATTAGTGATTTTTTCAAAAAGCCCTTTTTGCTCTTGATGCATACCATCTTTGATGCCAAAACTTTCACTTAGTTTTTCTAAAAGTTCTTTTTGCTCATCGTTTAAAGAAGTTGGGAATTTGATAGAAATTTGAACGATTTGATTTCCCATGCGAGAACTATGAACATCTTTTACCCCTTCTTTTTCAAGAACAAATCTTTGTCCATCTTTAGCACCCTTTGGTAAATTTAAGGTCGCTTCACCGCGTATGGTGGGTACTTTTATACTCTCTCCTAAGATAGCTTGAGTAAAAAACACTGGAAATTCTATATATATATCATCATCATCTCTGATAAAAGTATCATCTTCAGCGGCGATGATCTTAACATACATATCCCCTCTAGTACCATTTTTTAAGATATTACCTTTAGCATTGACACGAAGCTTCATACCTGTATCTACACCTTCTGGGATATTAAGCTCGACACTATCTTTGCTTTCATTATAACCCAAACCTTTACAATCACTACATTTTTCACTAGCTTTTTCTCCACTTCCTTGACAATCAGGACAAGTTTGTGCAAAAGTGATAAAACCTTGAGAAACTCCAACTTGTCCCCTACCTTGACATTTTGGACAAGTTTGAAGTTTTCCATCTTTAGCCCCTGTTCCATTACAAGTTTTACAAGAGCATTTATAAGTAAAGTCTATATTTTTCTTACAACCAAAAACCGCTTCTTTAAAACTTAATTTTAAATTAAAGATAAAATCTGAAGGGATTTTTTCATCATTTGAACTTTTTCTACGACGCGATGATGAACCAAAGCCCTCTCCAAAAAAATTAGAAAATATATCTCCTAAATCCTCAAAACCACCAAAACCTGAGCTATTAGAACCAAATCCACCGCCTTTTAAAGCATCTTTTCCGTATCTATCATAAATAGCTCGCTTTTCATCATTGCTTAAAACTTCATAGGCTTCATTAACAAGCTTGAATTTATCTTCTGCTTCTTTATCGCCCTGATTTCTATCAGGATGGTATTTTAAAGCCATTTTTCTATAGGCCTTTTTTATAGTTTCTTTATCAGCATTTTGCGTGATTTCAAGAAGTTCATAATAACTTATTTCCACATTATTCCTTTAAAAAATTTAAAATTTTACTAGAATTTTAATTTTAAAAATTCAAAAATATAATTTTAGCAAAAATAAAATCAATAATTTATCAAATTTTAAATAAAATTATGTAAAGATTTTAAAGACTACATAAAAATTTACAAGGACACTAGAATGATTAATGTGTTGATGATAGAAGATGATCCTGACTTTGCACAATTATTATCTGAATATTTAGCGCAATTTAATATTAAAATCACAAATTTTGAAAATCCTAAAAGTGCTTTAAATGTGGGTATTCAAGGCTATGATTGTCTGATTTTAGATTTAACTTTACCTGGAATTGATGGTCTTGAAGTTTGTAGAGAAATCCGACAAAAAAGCAATATTCCTATTATTATCTCATCAGCTAGAGGTGACTTAAGCGATAAAGTTGTGGGGCTTCAAATCGGCGCTGATGATTATCTACCAAAGCCTTACAATCCAAAAGAAATGTATGCAAGGATTATGAGTCTTATTCGTCGCACAAAAAGAATTGAACACGCTAATAATGAAAATATTAACTCTGCTTTCAAAATCGATGAAAGAAGACATGAGATCACCTATGAAGATAAGGTTTTAACACTTACTCCTGCTGAATTTGAAATTTTAGAATACCTTATCCAACAACACGGATATAGTGTTTCAAGAGAACAGCTTGTAAGTCGCTGTAAAAATCTAAAAGATAAAGATTCTAAAAGCCTTGATGTTATCATCGGTCGCCTAAGGGTAAAAATAGGAGATAGTTCAAAATCTCCAAAACATATTTTTTCTGTTAGAGGTATAGGATATAAACTGATAGGATGACAAAAAATTATTCTATTTATACCAAACTGATTATTTTATTTGTTGTTACTTTTTTCTTGGTTTGTGTGCTTTTTATCGTTCTTTTAAAAATAGAAAGGAATGCCTATAATGAAGAAGAAAGTTTAAAACAAGAAAATCTTATAAAAAATTTACTCATCTCCTATGAAAACACTTCAGGTGTTGAAATAGGAGCTTATCTTGGAAACAGCGGTTTTAATGCTATACAAAATCCCCATCTTGTAAAAGCTATAAGAAATAATGGACAATCACTTTTTAAAGCAGGCGGAGAGCTTTGTACTCTTTCTTCTTTAAAATATCATAGCAATCTTTATTTTGATGTTCAATGTAAAGATTTTGATAGCTTGTATGAAGAAAATACTAGTGATAGGGTTTATAATCTTTTATTGATAGGATTTTTCTCTTTTTCTTTGTTGGTTGTTTTTATGTATTTTTCTGTATTAAGATCCTTAGAACCTTTAAAAAAATTAAGAAGACAAGTTGCCGAAGTTGTAAATGGGGAACAACCTGATTTTCTAGACTATCGAGAAGATGAAGTAGGCAAGATCGCCTTTGAATTTCAAAAAGCTTTCAAGAAAAATCAAGAATTAATCCAATCAAGACAACTTTTCCTAAGAACAATTATGCATGAGTTAAAAACCCCTATAGGAAAAGGGAGAATCATTTCTGAAATGATCAAAGAAGACAGACAAAAAGAAAGACTTATCGCTATATTTTTACGCATGGATTCTTTGATCAATGAATTTGCCAAAATCGAAAATTTATTTTCAAAAAACTACAACTTACACTTTAAACCTAGTCGTTTTAGTGCTATACTTGAAGAAGCTAAAGAGCACCTTATGAGAGATGATTTTAATAAAGTTGTAAAAGTCGATATAAGATATGATGCTTTAATTAATGTTGATATGGAAATTTTCTCTGTAATTTTAAAAAATCTTATCGATAATGCCTTAAAATACTCAAGTAATGGCACTTGTGAGCTTTTTTGTTGTAAAGAATGTTTTACCATTAAAAATCCAGGTAAGCCTTTAGCGGAGCCTATAGAGCATTATCTTGAAGCTTTTACAAGAGAAAAACACAATCAAGTCAAAGGTATGGGACTAGGACTTTATATAGTTTCAGAGGTATGTAAACTGCATAATTTTGATTTGATTTATTTTTATGATGATGGAAAGCATTGCTTTAAAATTTTCTTTGGAGATAAAGAAAAATAATGGCAAAAGGCCTAGAAAAATTCAATGAACTTGTTGAAAGTTTTGCAAATTTACCTACCATAGGAAAAAAAACCGCCATAAGACTTGCTTATCACCTTTGCATAAATAATCAAATCGATGGTATGAAACTCGCACACAATATAGAAAATGCTATCCGCTTTATAAAACTTTGCGAACAATGCGGTGCTTTAAGCGAAAATGAGCTTTGCGAAATTTGTAGCGATGAAGAAAGAAATAAAAACATTTTATGTATAGTTGAAAGCCCAAAAGATATACTAACACTCGAAGAGAGTCAAAGTTATAATGGGCTATATTTTGTTTTAGATGAGTTAAATGAAGAAAAACTTGAAAAACTAAAGCAAATCATACTTAAGCTAAATATCTCTGAGCTCATTTTTGCATTGACACATAGCATTAATTCTGATGCAACTATCTTTTTTATAGAAGATAAATTTAAAGGCTTAAACCTAACTTTTAGTAAAATCGCTCAAGGAATTCCAAGTGGTGTAAATTTAGAAAATGTGGATTTAATTTCTTTAAATAAAGCTATGAATTTTAGAACAAAAATTTAGTAATTTTTATAAGAAATATCGGCTAATTCTTGCAAAGAAAAATCCGCAATCTTTTCATAAGTAAAACCTTCCTTGCTTAAAAAGTCAAGTAAAGTTTTTTCCATGATTTTAGCTCCTTGTATAAGCTCATCTGAGAGCTTAAAACTCATCGCTTCAATACGCTTTGGCACACAAGCTAAGATATGTGTTTTAGGCAAATCTCCTGCAAGTTCCATGTATTGTAAGGTTTGAAGCATTTCTATTTCATGGGCACTTCCACTCCAGCTAATTTTATTAGGCATAGCATCATAAGGAAAGAAAAATACATCTCCTATACTCGCACCTTGCGCTTCTATACAGTCTAAAACGATAAGTCTATCGTACCTAGCGATGATATAGCTAAGCTGCAAAGCCAAAGTTCCACCATCAACAAAATCTAAAGTAAATTCAGAATGAGTGAATTTGTAGTTTTTTTCAAGTTGTTTGCAAAGATGAACGCCTAAGCCTTCATCTGCAAACATGATATTGCCTATTCCAAGGACTAAGAATTTCAATGCTTTTCTTCTTTTACAAATTTATATCCGCTAATAATAGCATCCATAGCACCATCTTTACCTTTTACTGCGTTAAAAATCGCCATGTAAATATGTACTGGCACAAAAATCATAATCACCCACATCAAAATTCTATGATAAGTTCTTACATCGGCCAAACCGCCCATTGCAGCTTCAAGCGGTCTTAAAATATGATATAAAAGCCCACCTAAGCCCTCATGGTAAGTATGAGTATAAAGAATAAGCCCTGTAAGAATGATACCTAACATCACAAGATAAAAGAAAAAATAAGTTACAAATTGCAAAGGATTATAAACCCCTTTTAAATGCGGATGTTTTCCTAAGAAAATGTAAAATTTTACTTGTTCTATCCATAATTTGATATTAAAAATATCCCATACACTTCTGCGTTCTTTTGCGCTTACCTTATCGCAGAAAAACAAATATACTTTAAAAATAATACAAGCGATTAAAACAAAACCCACTGCTTGATGTACTAAGCGGTATTTTGCTTGCATAAAATTTACGGGTTCGCCGTTACTAATAGGACTTTGGAACACATAGGAAAGATAATACCCTGTGCCAATAAGAATCACTATAGCAATAGCTCTTACCCAGTGCGTTAAACGCAAACCTATGCTAAATTCATATTCAGCTTTTCTTTGCAATTTTTCTTCTTTGTTTTGCATGAAAGCCTCCTTATAAATTGACATTCACTTTATATTCACTTAGATTATTGCCCTTAGTATCCATTACATGCACCGCACAAGCAATACAGGGATCATAAGAGTGAATTTTTCTAATGATTTCAAGTGGTTGTTTTACATCAGCGATTTTAAGTCCTATCAAACATTGCTCATAACTTCCACCTACGCCATTTGCGTCTTTTGGACTTGCATTCCAAGTAGAAGGCACCACAGCTTGCCAGTTTTCAATGACGCCATTTTTAATTCTACACCAATGGCTTAATGTTCCGCGTGGCACATGCCCCATATAGCGTCCTTTGTATTCTTTAGAATTATCGATCACATAAGGAGCACAAGTACTCTGATCTACTTTTAAATTTTCAACTAAATTATTAAACGCTTTTAAAGCATTATTTGCAACGATTTTTGCTTCAATACAACGCGCAGCTGTTCTTCCAAGTGTGCTAAATACAGCATTTAAAGGAAGTCCTGTTTCTTTTAAGAACTCATCTACCACAGGAACAACATTTGGATTACCCTTAGCATAATTTACAACGATATTTGCTAAAGGTCCTACTTGCATAGGGTTTCCTTCATAGCGTGGAGCTTTAATCCAACTATATTTACCCTTAGTATCAAACACTTTAGAATGAACATTATTTCCATGATGATCTACGCTTTCTCCATCTACAAGTCCTGTATAATTTGGATTTGTTTTGCCATCATAAGGATGTAAAGGTTCATTGTCTGCATACCAAGAATGAGTTGCCTCTTCAGTAATCTTATCTTCTTCTACTTCATAAACCTTGCTTAAATCTCCATTTTTGATAATACCACTTTCAAAAAGCCATTCATCTCTTCCGATTTGAAATTCTTTAAAGGTGTAAAGATTATTTACCCCTATATCATTTAAAACACTTGCTTCATGTGCATAAGCTTTTCCTGCCATCACAAGATCAGGATAATACGCACGATTAACAAAGTCTTGTACTTCTTGGAATTTAACCATATATTCACCCATTCTTGCAGGATCAAGCAAATCCATAACGCAAGTTACACCACCAACGGTTAAGCTTTGTGGATGTGGGTTTTTAGCTCCAAAAATCGCCATACATTGAGCAATGATTCTTTGAATTCTTAAACATTCTAAATAGTGAGAAAGAACGATTAAATTTTGCTCAGGAGTTAAACGATAAGTTGGATGACCATAGTACGCATTAGCAAAAGGTCCTAAATTTCCTTTATCTACAAAAGTTTTAAGTCTTTGTTGCACTTCAAGAAGTTTATCTGCACCTGTTGCATAAGGATTTGGAGTGTATTTAAAAGCTTCATCGCTTGCTTTTTTAACATCAGCACTTAAAGCACTTACCACATCAGCCCAATCAAGCCCATGAAGTTGATAAAAATGCACAATATGATCGTGTAAAAATAAAGCTGCATTCATTAAAGTTCTTGTTAAAAGCGCATTTAAAGGCGGAGTAATACCTAAAGCATTTTCAACAGCAACTATACCTGCTTTATAATGTGAAAAAGTACAAACTCCACAAATTCTTTGCGTCATAAAACCCGCATCTCTTGGATCACGCCCTTTTACTATGGTTTCAATACCACGCCACAAAGTAGAGCCCGCATAAGCTTCTTTTACCACATTGTTATCATCAACAACAACTTCAACTCTTAAATGCCCTTCAATTCTTGTAATAGGATCTACGATTATTTTTTGACTCATTTTTATTCCTTATCTTTTTGCATGGAAGATATAACTGCGTGTGCTGCTATAGCAACGCCTGTGAGTGTAAGCACACCTATACCGATTTTATCTGAAACACTATCCGCACCCAAACCAAAAACAGTATCAAATTTACGACTAGCCATAGGCTCTTCAAAAGGTCCCATAGTATCCCAAAAATTAGGCTCAGAACAACCTATACAACCATGCCCTGCTTGAATAGGCCAAGAAGTGTGCTGGTTAAATCTCTCTCTTGAGCAGTTATTAAAAGTATAAGGTCCTTTACAACCTACTTTATAAAGACAAAAACCTTGTTTTGCTCCTTCATCTCCAAAAGCATGTACAAATTCACCCGCATCAAAATGTCCGCGTCTTTCACAAAGATCATGAATTCTTAAACCATAAGCCCATTTTGGTCTATTATACACATCAAGTGCTGGTAACTCACCAAATAATAAATAATGAAGTACATTACCCACTATATTTTTTTCACTTGGAGGACAGCCTGGAACATTGATCACAGTTTTACTTGTTACTTTGCTTAAAGGCTGTGCGTTGCTAGGATTTGGTCTTGCGGCTTGAATTCCTCCAAAGCTAGAACAGGTTCCTATAGCAAAAATTGCCAAAGCATTTTCACTTGCCATTTTTGAAAGCTCATAGCCTGTTTTTCCATGTGCACCTATGGTTAAAAAATGCTCTGTATCACCCATAGGGATACCACCTTCAACCATTAAAATGTATTTATTTTTATGCTTTTGAATGGCACTTTCTAAATTTTCTTCAGCTTGCCAACCTGCTGCAGCCATCACTGTTTCGTGATATTCTAAAGAAATATAATCAAAAATCAAACTATCAATCGTTGGAGTATCACTTCTTAACAAACTCTCGCTACAGCCTGTACACTCAGCCATATGAAGCCACACAACAGGAAGCCTATCAGCAAGCTCAGCAGCTTTTGCCACCATAGGAGTAAAACTCGCTGGCAAAGCCAAAAATGCAGTCATAGCACCTGCCCATTTCATAAAATCCCTTCTAGAAAAACCTGACTTTTCTAATGCTTTTGTAATACTATCATTGTCTTTCAAAGAAGGAAGCTTTTCAAGAGCCGATAAACGCGACTCTATTTGATGATAATCAATCATTATATTTCCTTTATAACATGAAATTTATTCTCTATAATAATAAAATAAAGAAAGTTAAAATAAAGTTAAAAACTTACTCTCATAAGCAAATATTAGTATCACTCTTAATTAAAGCTTAATCATAAACCTTTTTTGAGTTTGCGAATCAAAAATCTTGCAGGGTGAATAGCGTGGATGTATTTTTTTTCTAAACACAAGGGTTCATTATTTATCAATGCACACAAATACCTTGCCGCTAAAACACTTGTGCTAAAACCCCTTGATCCATGAGCAAAATTAAAATACAAATTACAAGACATTTTAGCTGGTTTTTGCTCCTTGTTTTTTGTCCATAATAAAGCTTTATATTCTTCTTTATAAAACACTTCATCATAGGCATTTCCAACTATCATAAAGCGATCACTCGAATAAGATCTAAAGCCTACCTTAGAACCTATGATTTCTAATTTTGTATTTTTATCTATAAATTCGGCTATATTTTCTATATTTTGTTTATCATCTTCTTCTTTTGATTCTAAACTTGCATTAAGCCTATCATAACTTGCTCCAATCACTTGCAAATCATCTTTTACAGGGCAAATATAAGCCTTAGAAGATAAAGCAAATGAGGTATCTAAAAAAGGTTTTAGATGTGTAACTTGACCTCTTACTTTGCTTAATTTCATCTCATCATAAAAAACAAAATCTTTTGTATCTGCACCCATAGCATAAATCAAAACCGCATAATCACTTTTAACAATATCATTTTTAAATTTTAAAGTAAAACACTCATTTTCAAATTTATAAGCTTGAAATTCATGATTAAAATATATACAAGCTTTACTTTTTTCAAAAAGATTTTTAACCAAATTTTTTGGAAAAATCACTCCACCCTCTTCTAAAAAAGCTTGATTTTTTGAAATTTTAAACAAAACATTTTCTCTTTGTGTGTCAAATCTTTCTTGCATCAAATCATTATGTGCAAACTCCACCACACCCTTAAATTCTAAATCTAAAATTTGTCTATAAAAACGGCTTGCTTCTATAAAAGAAAGCTCTGAAAACTCCCCTAAATTTACCTTAGGTTTTAAGATTAAAGAGCTTAAAATTCCACTTTCATTTCCACTTGCACCCTTGCCTAATTCTAAATATTTTTCAAAAACATCTATCTCAAAACCCCTTAAACTAAGCTCATAAGCTAAAACAGCACTTGATATACCCGCACCAATAATAGCTACTTTTTTATTTTTTAAAGATGAAAATGTTCTTGAAAAATACGCTTCTTTGTCTTTAAACTCAAGCTCATTTTCCAAATAAGCTTTAATCATTTCTCTTTTTCTAAAACCTTTGGTTTTTTCTACTCTAAAACCATATTTTTTTAAATTTTTTTGCAAAAAACTTGCCGAAGAAAAGGTGCAAATTTGTGTATTTTTTTTAGAAAGTCTTGCCACTTCAAAGATTAAATTTTCATCAAACATTTGCAAGTTTTTATTTGGAGAAAATCCATCTAAATACCAAACATCAGCTTTAAAATCCAATTCTTTTAAAACAGCTATATCTTCAAAAACAAGATCTAAAAAACAATCTTCAAAATAAAAACGATAAATTCCTTCTTTAGCCTTAGGATAAAATTTTAAAAATTGTTCTAAAAGCTCTTTAAACTCTTCATAAAATTCTAGTTTTTGATAAATTTCTCTTAATTGTTCTTTTTCGATATAAAAAGCTTCTACGCTAATATAAAAAAGTTTTTTAGGACGCTTAGAAGGGGTAGTTTCTAAAAAGCGTTTCAAAGTAAGAAAAAAATTTAAACCTATACCAAAACCACTCTCTGCGATAATAAAATTTTCTTGATTTTTCCATTCAAAAGAATGAGTGTAAACAAATTTGCTTTCATTTAAGCCATCTTTGGAATTAAAATAAAAATCATCAAAATCCAAAGAAAAAGGAGTATTATCCTTAAAAATTAGCTTAGCTTTTTTCATCGGTTGTTATAAAAATAACTCTCAACTCCATCGGCAATACCCTTAACCAATAAATCTTGAAAAGCTTTATTGGCGATTCTTTTGCCTTCATTTGGATGTGTAATATAGCCAATTTCAATCAAAATTGCAGGCATTTGCGCACCTACTAAAACCCAAAAAGGTGCTTCTCTTACACCGCCATCTACAATTTTATACTTTTTGCGTGTTTGAGTGAGTATATTTTTTTGTACATCAATGGCTAGTTTATTTGAAGCAACGATTTTTTCACGATTTAAGAAATTTAAAATACTTTGTTTTGAGAAATAATTAATCTCTTCAAAATCCCCTTGATTTTCTTTTTCTGCTGCCTTTTTACTTCTTTCACTTCTTGCAGGACTTAAAAAGAAAGTTTCCACGCCTTCGCTACTTTTGGCTTTTGTGGCATTTGGTGCTGCGTTAGCATGTATAGAAATAAACAAATCCGCTCTTTTATCATTGGCATATTTGGTTCTATCACGAAGATTGATAAATTTATCCGAACTTCTAGTATAAAGCACTTTATAACCGCGTTTTTTAAGTTCATTTCCAAGTTTTAAAGCCATACTTAAAACTATATCTTTTTCTTTTAAACTTCCTTTTTTATCACTTAAAGCACCACTATCTTTTCCACCATGCCCCGCATCGATAACCACAAGCTTTCCTAATTTGTAATTTGTATTTAAAGTTTTACTAGAACTTTGAGTTGCTTTTTTGTTTGCATTTTGATTTGTAGTTTGTATATAAAAACCTAAAGTGAGATTATTATTATCCAACTCCTTTAAAAGTTTAAATTCTTTAGGAGCACTCAAAACCACACGAACGGTTTTTGGATTGTATTGAGTAACTGTAATCACATTTTGTCCAAAAGTAAAGCTTTTTCTATTACCTTCTAACACACCCTTAAAACTTACAACATATCGGAATTTTTGATCTTTGGTATCAAATACTGCTATTTCTTTTTCATCTAAATCATCGCTTAAATTCAACACCACAGCATTAGAAATTTTATCCACATCTAAAACATATAAAGGTTCTTGATTTTCTTTTTCTTTATTGTTTTTTTTATCTTGTTTTTTTGTTTCTAAAACTTTGGTTTTAATTTCTGTTTTTTGATCTTGCTTTTTCTCTGAAATTTTACTAACTTGCTCAGTCTTTTTTTGGCTAGTGGTTTCTTTTGAAAAAATTATTTTTTCTTCTTTAAAAGATATATCAATAGGAATTTTTTCTTTAGCATAAACCACTATGCGTATGGTTTTGGGATTAAATTGTGAAATCACTAAACGATAGTCATCAAATTTAAACTCTTTTTTACCCCCTTCTAAAACCCCATCAAAATCACTAATAAAACGATAATTTCCTTTTTCGTCTAAAGCAAAACTTTTTAATTGATCCTTATCCAAATCTGCATTTAGTTTAAACTCTACACCTTGGTTTGTTTTACTTGACTTTAAAACATAAATTTTATCATCGCTTTTTGCTTTAGAAACGATACTGCTCTTTGGTGCTTGCGAAGTTTTAGAATTTGTTTTTTCTGTATTTTTTATTTGTTCGTTAGATGATTTTTTTTCATTTTTTTGAACTGTTTTTATAGGTTCAAAAGTTGATTTTTCAGTGTCTTGAGAAATATTTTGAACCTTAATATCTTTAATAACAGCCTTTCTTAAAGCATTAATACTTGCTTCACTTATACCACTTTCTTTTAACTCATTAGCATATGACTTGTCATCTAAATTTAAGGTATTTGAACTGATGATCAATCTTTTTAAAATTTCAATTTTAGTTTTTTCATCTTCATTAATAACACTTTGTATATAAAGGCTTTTGAGTTGATGGTGAAATTTTACTTGCACTTCACTTTTAGAACCGATAAAATTTTTATCAAAATTTGCAAGTTCATTTTCATAAACTCCAAAAAGAGTTGTGAAAACAAATACTAAAAATACAAAAATTTTAGCCATTATTCACCATTAACCAATTTTTCCATAAGTTCTTTAACACTGATAAGCTTATCTAAACGATATCCATTTGCACCTGTAAAGAAAAGTCCTGTTTCTTTTTTGCCTGACCACGCATCAAAAAGCCTATCTGCTATACAATACCCTACTTTAGTCGCCTCTTTTCCACGTCCACAAGGCGCTACACAATTGCTTATACAATTAATCTTTGGACCCATTCTTTTATCTACCAAATTTAAAAGATGGGTTCTAACTCCACGAGCAGGATAACCCACAGGAGATTTAATAAGCTCTATATCTTCTTCTTTAGAAGCTAGCAAAACGCTTTTAAACTCTTCACTCGCATCGCATTCAAAAGTTCCTATGAAACGCGTTCCCATTTGAACACCACTAGCCCCTAAAGAAATAGCATTTTCTATATCTTTTTTATCCCAAATTCCACCTGCAGCAATCACGGGAAAAGACCCCCAATTTTTAGCCTCTTCTACCACAGGAGCGATTAATTTTTCTAGCTGATAATTCGGATCTAAGCACTGCTCATAAGTAAAACCTTGATGACCTCCACTTTTTGGCCCTTCTAAAACCACTGCATCAGGTAAGCGATTGTAACGGCTTTGCCATCTTTTGCAAATAATTTTTAAAGCCTTTGCAGATGAAATGATAGGCACTAAAGCCACATCAGGAAAATCTGCAGTAAATTCAGGTAAATTTGTAGGAAGTCCAGCGCCTGAAACAATCACATTAAAACCAACCTCACAAGCATCGCGTGCTATTCTTGCATAATCATTACTTGCACATAAGATATTACACCCCAAAGGTGCATCGCCACAAACTTTTCTTGCATTATTAATCAAAGCTTGCAAACCCTTGCGTGAGTAAAAATTTTCACTTCCATAAGGCTTAGCGTTTAATTCTTTACTTGCATACTTTCTTTCTTCATAATATCCTGTTCCCACAGAAGAAATAATCCCAAGTCCACCATTTAAAGAAACTGCAGAAGCTAATCTATCCCAGCTTATGCCTAGTCCCATTCCTCCTTGAAAAATGGGATATTTTATAGTATGTTTTCCTATTTGTAAGGGTTGTAAATTCATTCTTTTACCTTTAATTTTGCAAATTTTCTTTTACCTATTTGTAAGATGTATTCTCCTTGTTCTAAATACATTTGCTCGTCGCTAACTTTTTGAGAATTTACACTTACTGCATTAGCACTGATGCTTCTTCTTGCCGCAGAAGTAGAACTTTCCAAACCACATTCAACTAAAGCCTTAGCAAGCCAAATTTTTCCTTGTATTTCAAACTCAGCCATATCGCTTGGCAAAGCATTTTGAGAATGAATTTTATCAAATTCAGACTTAGCATTATTAGCCTCTTCTTTGGAGTGAAAACGCTCCGTAATCTCTAAAGCTAAATTTTCTTTAGCTTTTTTAGGATGTAAATTGCCTTTTTCTATATCTTTTTTTATTTGTGCGATTTCTTCTAAGCTTTTTTGACTTAAAAGTTCATAATATCTAAACATCAATTCATCACTAATACTTAAAATTTTAGCATACATATCATTAGCTTTTTCTGTAACACCAATGTAATTATTTAAACTCTTACTCATTTTGTTTACACCGTCTAAACCTTCGAGTAAAGGCATCATAATCACAGCTTGTTCTTTTCCTATGTTATAAACTCTTTGAAGCTGTCTTCCCATTAAAAGATTAAATTTTTGATCCGTTCCACCCATTTCAATATCGCTTTTTAAAGCCACGCTATCATATCCTTGAAGTAAGGGATATAAAAACTCACAAATCGAAATAGGGCTTTGCTCTTTAAATCTCTTGGTAAAATCGTCACGCTCAAGCATTCTAGCTACACTAAAAGTTGAAGTAAGCTCTACTATACCCGCGGCTCCAAGTTCATTAAGCCAAGTAGAATTAAACTTAATCTGTGTTTTTTCTTTATCCAAAACCTTAAAAACCTGCGTTTCATAAGTTTTAGCATTGATTAAAACTTGCTCTTTATCCAGCTTTTTACGCGTTGCACTTTTTCCACTTGGATCGCCAATTTGTCCTGTAAAATCTCCAATCAAAAACTGCACAATAGCTCCATGTTTTTGCAAAAAAGCCATTTTTGTTAAAACCACGCTATGGCCTAAATGTAAATCAGGCGCTGTAGGATCAAACCCTGCCTTTATAAAGAAATTGTCACCCTTTTCATAATAATTTTTAATTAAATTTTCTATTCTTTCTTCATCAATAAGCTCTGCACAACCACGCTTAACTTCTGCTAATATTTTTTTTATATCCATAATAAACCTTTTTAACCTTCTTTATAAGCATCATTTAAAGATGTAAAATCTAAAATTTTACAACGAGATTTTAACCTATCCTTGACACTATCTGGATTGATATTATCAGGAATTTCCATTGTAATCTCAAAATAATCTACCGCCGAATTTAAATCACTTGATAAATTAATTGTTAATAAATTTATCTGCATTTTAGCTAAAAATGCCAAAAATTCCGCTAAAATACCTTTTTTATTTTCCAAAGAAAAAATCAATTTATAAGATTTAGGGATGTTAGAATCCCATTTTATAAATACCATATCTTGATTATTATCTATCATTTTATCAGCTCTATCGCAAAGCTTATGATGGACAATAGCGTTACCACCTTTAACAAAAGCTAAAACAGCATCACCTCTTTTTGGATGGCAGCAAAAATCAAAATCCACATTAGCGATTTTATGGTTACAATATAGAGTAAAATTTCCTATTTTTTGCTCTTTAATCTCATATTTATCAAACCAATATGACTTCTTGGCGTATTTTTTAAGACCATTAACTATATCTTTCAAATAAGCACTATCTGTTGCTACTTGTCTAATACGTCTGGCTAAATTTTCTTTTTCTATCCAAGTTTCAATTCTGTTTTTATCAACTCCAAAAATAAAACTTAACATATTAATAGAGCTTGCTAGATTAATCTCTCTGATTTTTTGCTTACAAAATTCCCTTATACTTGCTTTTGCTTTTCCTGTTTTAACACTATCTATCCAAGAACAGCGATAAAATTTATCATTGCTAGTAACCACTCGCACAATATCGCCATTTTTAAGCTCGGTTAACAAAGGCACTTTAATACGATTTACATAAGCACTTTTTGCATGAAGCCCTACTTTAGTATGCACTTCATAGGCAAAATCAAGAACCGTTGCACCACGAGGCAAAGTGAAAATTTCTCCCTTAGGAGAATAAACTGCGACATCTTCAACATAAAGACTATCTTTAGCATATTCATAAAGTTCAATAGCATTATAATCTTCTGCATTTTCAAGATTGTTTATACTTTGCATTGAAATATCTGTAAGCCAATCAAGACGAGGTGCAACCACACTGCCATCTTCTTTATATTTCCAATGTGCTGCTATACCAAATTCCGCAATTTTATGCATATCAAAAGTTCGAATTTGTGCTTCTATAATACTTTTAGCATCAAAAAGTGTGGTATGTATGGTTTGATAACCATTTTGTTTAGGCAAGGCTATATAATCCTTAAAACGCGAAACCAAGGGATTAAAATGTGTATGTAAAATTCCCAAAGCTAAATAACAATCACTTACTTTTTCAACCAAAATTCTTACCCCAAGCAAATCAAGAACTTCTTCAATACCAATGCCTTTTCTTTGCATTTTAAGATAAATAGAATAACTATGCTTAATGCGTTTTTGAATTTCAAAACTACCTTGTCTAAAGCCATTGCTCAAAAATAAAAGTTCGATTTTGGAAATAAATTCATTTAAACCTAATTGCATTTCTTGATTATTGGAGTTGATATAATTGTCAATAAGCCTATACTCATCTGGCATAAGATATTTAAAACTAAGATCTTCCAAATAATTTTTTATGCTTGAAATACCAAGTCTATGGGCTATTGGGGCATATACAACTAAAGTTTCTTCGCTGATTCTTTTTTGCTTATCTTCTCTTAGAATATCAAGAGTAAGCATATTATGCAGCCTATCGCATAACTTCACAATCAAAACCCCAACATCTTCAATACTTGCTAAAAGCATATTTCTGAAAGTCAAGGCTGATTTAGTTAAACTTTTTTTAGATTTTGATGAAATGAGATTATCTTCTCTAATTTCTATAATTTTAGTAAGTCCTAAAACAAGTTTTAAAACCTCAGAACCAAACTGCTCTCTAAGTTCTTCTTCAGTGCAGTTTGTATCTTCAATCACATCATGCAATAAAGCAGCTAAAATATTGCTTTTATTTTCACTTAAAAATCCAACCAGTGTTGCTACTAAAATAGGATGTACCGCATAAGGCTCTCCACTTTTTCTAAACTGCCCTTCATGGCAAAATATACAGTAATCTACCGCTTTTTCAAGAATGGCATCATGGCCACAAATTTCGAAAAGCAAAGCCTTAGCAGCTTCTAAATCTTTACAATTTTTTACATTATCGATTAATTGTTCAAGCAATAATTCTTCATCGATTGGTTTCAACTAAACCCTCTAAAGTGATTTTATTTTCTGCAATTTCATATAAAGCTATATCTGCAAGTTTATTTTTATTTTTATCAAAGTCTACCAAAGGGGTTGCTCCATTTGCCAATTGTTCCGCTCTTTTTGCTACCACTAAAGAAAGGCGATATCTATCATTACCCATTTTTTCCAAAGCTTTTGCCGCTACTTCTTCTATTCTTTTATCCATAATTTTCTCCTTAATTATTTTTAACGATTGAACAAAGGCTAGTATCACCTTGTATGATTTTAAGTAAATTACCCTCTTCAAACATATTACAAACCACAATAGGAAGTTTGTTATCTTTAGCTAAAGCTATAGCTGTATCATCCATCACTTTAATATTATCTTGCATAGCCTCATCATAACTCAAAGTATTTAAAAATACTGCATCATCAAATTGTTTTGGATCTTTATCATAAACTCCATTAACTTTTGTAGCTTTTATTACCATATCTGCATCAATTTCCACAGCTCTTAAAATAGCTGTTGTATCCGTAGTAAAATAAGGGTTTCCAGTACCTGCAGCAAAAACCACAACACGACCTTTTTCTAAGTGTCTTTGTGCTCTTCTCATAATATAAGTTTCACAAAATGCTTCCATCTGAATGGCGCTTTGAACCCTAACTTCAAGTCCAGAGCTTTCCAAAGCTTCTTGTATAGCAATAGCATTGATAACTGTAGCAAGCATTCCCATATGATCTCCACTTGTCCTTTTAATCAATCCGCCCTTAGCAGCACTTACTCCGCGAATAATATTACCACCGCCTATAACTATGCCTACTTCTATTTGATTTTTTATAAGTTCTTTAATCTCTGAAGCTATGAATTTTAAAATAGAATTTTCTATACCAAAGCCATTTTCACCTGCTAAAGCCTCTCCTGAAAATTTTACTAAAACTCTTTTTCTCTCTTGCATTATTTCTCCTTATTTAACTTGAAATTATATTTTAAATTCCATTAAATTTAGCTAATTTAAGCTAATGAGTTCCAAAGGATTGATATGAAAATTTTTTTGAGTTACTTCAAAAGTAAGATCATTTTTTATTCTACCCACTACGGCACCTTTTTTAATATTCTTACCAACTTTAATATTAGGAGCAATCTTATCTAAATGTGCGTATATTGTATGTATGCCATTATCATGTTCAACAATAACAACTCGAGCTAGCATACTAGTATCTTTAGCAAAAACTATTTTTCCATCTAGCACATTTTTAACAACTGCATCGCTTTTATTGCTTCTTAAAACTACATTCTCGTTAAAAATTTTAAGATTGTAAACAGGATCAACATAATTTCCAAATTTTTGCTTCACAGTAAAAGAATCCAATGGAGCTATGGTTTTTTTTCCTGTGTAACGCTTGACTGAACTTCCTTGATAGCTTGAACCCAATTGTCTTATTTTTTGATTATTTTTTACTACTTTAGCATCATTTTTGTTTGAATTTGCATCTTCTTTATCATCAATAATTTTTAATTGATTTAATGTTTTTCTAAGCTCTTCTTGCTGAGCTTGCAAATCATCGAGTTTTTTTGCATATATAGCTCGATCTGTTTTTTGTTTATTAATTTCGCTAATTTGTTTTTGTTTTAAACTTTGAAGCTTGGCTAATTGAGCGTTGTAATCCTTAAGACTTTCATTGATTTTCTTAATCTGAGCTTGTTTATCATCAATAAGCCTGCTTACTCCCTCATAATCTTTAGAAATTTTAAAAATTTCTTCATTTAAAACTTTGTTTAAACTTCCTAAAATTTCAAAAGCCATAAAACTTTCTTCACTTTCAATATAGCCTTGAGGGATAGGTAAATCATAAGCAAAATCTTTAGCCATTAAAGATATAAGCTTACCTTCCATATTTGATTTACTTTTAAGCAAATCTTCATTTTGGCTTGTAAGGGTGTTTAACTCTTGATTTTGAGCCTTAGCACTTGCTTCAAGCTTAGAAGTTTGTGAATTTAAGCTTTCAATTTGCAAACTTAGATCTTTCAAACTTTTTTCACCATTTAAAATATCGCTAGCCAAATCTTCAAGTTTTTTATTTAACTGTTCTTGTATGCGTTTATTTTCTTCTAAACTTTTTGTTTTTTCATTTATAGCGTTTGCTAAACTTATATCAACAAACAAAAAAAAAACAAAAAAAGATAAGAATATTTTTTCTCATCTTTTAACCTTAAACATAACCGTATTTACACACAACAAGCAAATAAACAAAGTAGCTAAAAAAATTAAAGTCAAATGTAAAATAAAGTTAATAGGTGGAAAAATAATATCTACAGCCTTTAAACTTTCTTGGATAATAGAAAGATCAAAAATTTGGGTAAAAAAGGCAAGTAAAATAACAAAAGCAATAAAACAATCAACCACAACCACCTTATAAAGCATAAAAGATCTAAACCAAAACGGAGCTCCAAATAAACACATAATTTCAATACGATCGGTATGTTCATAAAGCCAAATTCTCATCTGTTTTAAAAACAAAACAAAGGCAAGTAAAATAATGATAAACAAAAATAACCAAAAAACAAATTTCATCAAAATAAGCAAAGAGTATATCTTATCATGGGTTTTGGAAAAAGTTTCAACCTTACTAACACCTACAATATTTAAAAGTTGATTTTTAATCGAATTGAGTTCATTTTGATCGGGTAAAGAATTTAATTTTAAAGTATAAAATTTTGGCAGAGAATCTTTTAAAACTTTCAAATTCTTTTCAGAAACATCATTTTTCAAACGATCAATTAAATCCTTAGGATCTAAAGATTCAAGTCCAGCAAAAAATGGTACTTTTGTTTTTACTACATTCTGATCAAGTTCAGTTTTGCTGACAACTATAATATTATAATCTTTATTAACAAGTTCTTCATAATGCTTCAAAGTTGCATTTGTAATCAAAATAAATTCAAAAGCAAACATCATAAAAAGTAAAGGTAAAATTAAAGATAAATGTGTTTTAAAAAATTTCATTCATTTTTCCATTTTCTATATTAAAACGACGATAATCCACTCTTAAATTACTAGGAATTCTATGTGTTACCACTATAACACAAGTTCCTAAAAGCTCTCTAGCAGACTTTAAAAGAGTCCATATAATATCAGAAGAATACTCGTCCAAATTTCCCGTTGGCTCATCGCAAAGCAAAAGCTTTGGATTATGAGCTAAAGCCCTAGCCATAGCGACGCGTTGTTGCTCACCACCGCTAAGTTGATTAGGCAATTTATCTGCTTTAAAAGTTAAATTTACATGCTTTAAAAGCTTAGTAGCTTGATCATGGCATACTTTTTTGCTATAACCTTTAATCATTAAAGGCAACATAACATTTTTTTCAACACTATATTCTTGTACAAGTTTATAATCTTGAAAAATAATCCCTATTCTTTGACGCAATTTTAAAAGTTCTAAATTTCCAATTTTATTCATCAAAGATCCACATACTTCAAGCTTACCAGAAATAGGTTCTAAATCTCCATAAAAAGACTTTAAAAGCGTACTCTTACCACTCCCACTTTTACCCGTAATAAAAACAAAATCATCATCCTTAAAAGCAAAACTTGCTTCTTTAATAACTAGTTCATCATAACCTAAAGTAAGTTTATTTGCTTGGATTAAATTAGGCATCCTTTTTCCTTAATTTCCCTTTTTAAATTTTTAAATTATGCTTTATTTTTGCTTAATTTTCAAGAAAAATTATATTTTAAACTGAACTTTTAAAATTTCTTTTAATTCATTTATTGCTTTAATATTTTCTTGAATTTTAAATGGTTCTTTAAAAGCAAAATCGATCGTTTTATCAAGATGCAAATAACAATGTTCAGGCTTATTAAAAGCTCCAAAAGCAACCTTTAAAAGCAAATTCTCATCTTGTTTATAGATGCTTTCAAAATGCAAGAAAAAATCATCTTTTTTTATAGTAATATTTTTAAAGTTCTGCTCTATTTTTTTCAAATCCTCTTTAGAAAGTTCAACCGATGAGAGATTAAATTCATTTAACTCATAGTTTTTACACTCTTGGTTAAAATTCCATACCCAAAGATCATATATATTTTTTTCTTGCTTTTTCCATCTATCTTCATATTTGCTTGAAATTTCTAAATTTTCATTTTTTCTAAGACTAAATTTTGGAGCAGGAAAAGTCAAAAATTGTTCTAGAGTAAAATTAAAATACTCAAAACTATCTGTTCTAAGCTCAAAACGACCATTTTGGGTTAAAACCCTAGCACATTCTTTGCAAAAATCTTTCCCAATAACTCGCCTATGAGGCTTTTTGTCCCAAGGAACAGGAAAATGTAAAAAAATCTTTTCAACTGATTTTGATTTTAATACACTCAATAACAATCTCGCATCACTTTGGATTAGCAAAATATTATTTACATTTTGTGCTTTAGCAAGTTTGGCCACTTGAGTTAAAGCTGGGTTGTAAATTTCCACCCCTAAAATTAAAACATTTGGATTTTCTTTTGCTTGATAAAGCAAATGTCTTCCTGATCCAAAGCCTATTTCTATATAAATTTTACCTTGAAGTCTAGATAAAAGCTCATTAAAATTATCAACGATAAATGGTGTTTTTTCAATTAAAGCATTATTTTTAAGTCCAAAAGCTTCATTGATAATATCCTCACAAAAACCTTCTTTAAAGATTTTTAAAGCCTTTTGCAAATAACCTATTTTAGAAGGTTTTGTATGTTTATCGCCTTTAATCACAAAACCATTTTGTGCTTTTTTAATCTGCAGAAAAAAACTCTCTTCTTGAACCTTTGTATAAATAAGACTAACATTATCATTCTTAGCAAGCCAAAGAAATTCAACATCATCCTTGCTATAAGGCAGATTTATTTCTTTGATCTTTTTGCTTTTAAAATTTGGCACTACTGAGCTACCTTAACTTTGCTTGAAGGTTCTGAACGAAGCCCGGCTGAATCAATAGCAATAACTTCATAACTATATTCCACCCCTGGCAAAGCTTTTACATCTTTTAATCGCTTTTCTTTAATGCCTTTAAAAACTGCATTTTGCTCCCCGCCATAGCGTCTTACTTCATACTCAACAGCTCTAGTATCATTATCACTCCATTCTAAATTTATCCCTTCGCTTGTGCTTTGAGCCAAAATAATACTAGGAGCCAAAGGGTTGCCCAAAGTTTTACCTTCTACACCATCTTTTGACATAGGACTTTCAAGACCATCTTTATCCACCATTGTTACTTTATAATACTTGCTTTTACCTGCTCCTTCTACTATATCCTCATAAGAATTTTTATCAGTCTTTGCCAAAACACTAAAAGGAAGGAAACTTGAGCTCGTAGAATAAACTTTATAATAAGAAAAATCTTCATATGTAGGAGCATCCCAAGTTAAAATGATTTTATTAGAACCATCTGTGCTAGCACTTAAATGCTCAACTTGAGGAGGCAAAGCCTTGCTTGTAGAACTTACAACTTGACTTGGCTCACTCTTTATCCCATTAAAACTCACAGCAATAATTCTATAACTTGAATTTTCATTAGGTTTTAAATCACTATCGATGTATTCAGCGTTTAAACGATTTTTTACTTCTGCAATTTTTTTAAATTCTTTATCATCACCTTTGGTTCTTTCAATAATATAAGAATCAACCCTAAAATCAGGATGCGGACGCCAAATAAGTTTAATACAATTAGGCAAATTAGTCACAGCTTGAACAAAAGGAACAGCTTCAAGTCTTGGAGCTGTGCTCACTTCTATAACCTTGCCATCTTCTGAAATTTGTCCTTGCTCATTAAAGCTTTTCATCATATAACGATACTTAGTACCAGGCTCTAATTTAGTATCTACATAATGAGTTTGAAACTTATCTTTAATCGTGCCTACAAGTTTAAAATCAGGATTTTCATCACTAGAACGATACAAATAAAATCCTTTAATATTTTCATTATATAAAGGCTCCCATTCAAAAGCAATATTACTCATATCACTAAGACTTTTTAAACTTTCAACCTTTGGCAAGCTTTCATTTACAGCAGACTCTTTACTTGAAGCTAGCGAATTCATTTGCGAAACACTACAAGCACTAAGCAAAAGAGTTAAAAAACTCAAGTAAAAACTCAAGCGAAATCTTTTCATCATTCTCTCCTAAATTAATTTGTTCAAACATAATGTTTTTAAAATCTTCCATCAAAGGTGCTTTAACAAAAATTTGCTCTTTGGTTTTTGGATGGATAAAATACAAAAAATAAGCATGCAACATTATCCTACAATCATACTTACCCTTATAACCATACAAACTATCGCCTAAAATATGGCGATTTAAACTAGCCAAATGCGCTCTAATTTGATGAGTTCTTCCTGTAAAAAGCTTAGCAGCCATCAAAGTTAAATTTTCAGTTTTTACTACATTTATAAAAGCTGATTTTGCGTTTTTACTGAATTTATTTTCCTTATCTATGGCTATTTTTTTAATAGCATTAGAAGGCGAACGCATTAAAAATTTTTCTACTATAATTTTATCTTCTTTTAGTGGCAAATCAATTAACGCAAGGTAAATTCTTCCCATGCTTTTATCTGCAAGCTGTTCGCTTAATTTTTGATGGGTGAAGTTATTTTTCGCTATCAGTATAGCTCCGCTTGTATCTTTATCTAATCTATGAACAAGACCAGCTCTTATCTCTCCTCCTAAATTTGATAAAGTATATTTTTTTTCTATTAACCAATCCACCAAAGTGGCATTTTTAACGCTACTTGCTCCATGAACGACTAAATTTGAAGGTTTATTTAAAACAAGCAAGTCTTCATCTTCGTATAACACATCAATATCAAAATCCACTTCAAACTGGGGTTTTATCCCATCACAAGGCTTTAAACTTATAATAGAAATAATATCACCATTTTTAAGCTTAAATGAATTTTTATCTTGAATTTTATCATTAACCTGTACGCAATCTTTTTCTATAAGTAAAGCAATTTGATTGCGACTTTGGTTTAATTTTTTAGCCAAAAACACATCAAGCCTTGAATTTTCATCTACTAAAAAAGTTTGCATTTTTTCCTTAGAGGTTTTGATAAATTTAAAATTTTAGTTTATAATTATAGCTTTATATTACCAACTGAAGGCAAATTTTGTTTAGATTAGATAGAAGAATTTTAACTCATTTTGACTATATGCAACCCATTTTATTTTTACCCATAATTCTTATTTCATTTTTCTTGATCTTTGAAGCTAATCCTTTTTTAGCAGAAAAACAGTTTGTTTATGCCTGTGTGGGATTGTTTGCTTTTATGGTTTTTTTCTTCTTTCCCATAAGGAAATTTATTTGGATTATTCCTGTTGCTTATTGGATTAATATTTTTTTATTGCTAAGCGTAGATATTTTTGGGGTTGAAAAATTAGGTGCTAAAAGATGGCTTGAAATTCCTTTTACTCACTTTACTATACAACCTTCTGAAATTTTTAAACCTAGTTTTATTTTAATGCTTGCCTATCTTATTTATCAAAATCCTCCTCCAAAAAATGGATACAAACTTAAACAATTCATCAAACTTAGCTTTTACATCATCTTGCCTTTTTTACTAATTGCAAAAGAACCTGATTTAGGAAGCGCTATGGTTTTACTACTTGTTGGTTTTGGAGTGCTTTTTATCATGGGAGTTCATTATAAAATTTGGTTAAGTATTGTTATAGCTATAAGTGTTAGCTCTCCTATTATTTATACACATCTTTTAAAGCCCTACCAAAAGCAAAGAATTCATGATTTTATTTCAGAAAAACCAAGTTATCAAGTAGCCCAATCAATGATAGCTATTGGAAATGGTGGTTTAACCGGAAAATCTCAAGATGAAGCTACGCAAACTCATTTTAAATTTTTACCTATTTCAACTAGTGATTTTATTTTCGCTTACATGATAGAAAGATTTGGATTTATTGGGGGATTGACATTAATTATATTTTATATTTTACTTATTTTTCATCTACTTAGTTTAAATTATAAACTTAAAGATGATTATTTTGCTAGAGTTGCTATTAATTGTGTTGCATTATTTATTTTTATTTATGCGGCAGTAAATATCTCAATGACTATAAGTTTTGCACCAGTAGTTGGAATCCCTTTGCCTTTTTTTAGTTATGGTGGAAGTTCTTTTACTATTTTTATGATTTTTTTTGGAATTTTACAGCATTTAATCACTTTTAGATATTTTTGGACGGATATAAAGGCTAAATAAAATATTTTTAAGCATTAATAAGATATAATTTTATCTTTTAATTCAACTTAGGCGGATTTATAGCTCAGTTGGTTAGAGCAACCGGCTCATAACCGGTTGGTCGCAGGTTCGAGTCCTGCTAAATCCACCATTCTACATATAAGCTATAGACTCTTTCTTTAAAATAATAATTTTTAGTTCTTTAAATATTTCAATCTTATATAAAAAAGTATGTGATGTGATTTTTTGAAAGATAAAATGGTGGTTAGAGGCAGAATCGAACTGCCGACACGCAGATTTTCAGTCTGCTGCTCTACCGACTGAGCTATCCAACCACAATGTTTGATAAATTAAAAATGTAATTGTATCTTTTTTTCTTTAATTTAAGTTTAAATACAAAAATAAAATTTTATTTCCCTTAAAGTTTTAATAAGATAGAATACCCGCTTTAGATCATTATCAAATGGAAATTTTTTGAAACAATTTGGACTAGATAGACGAACTTTTAAAATTTTACTAGCTGGTTATATTATTATTGCATTGTTTGGGGCTTTATTGCTACATTCAAGCTGGGCACATACAACTCCTATTGATTTTTTAGATGCCTTTTTTACAAGCACATCTGCTGTTAGTATGACAGGATTAGTAGTTAAGAACACTGCGGTTGATTTTACCTTAGCAGGGCAAATTATTATCTTAGTTTTGGTGCAAATTGGAGGCTTGGGATATATGGGTATAGGTTTATTTGTTTATATACTCATACGCAAAAAAGTTGGTTTTAGTGCAAGAAATTTACTAAAAGAGTCTTTATTTTATCCATCAATGGATGGTTTATTTAAATTTTTTAAAAAGGTTTTGCTGTTCATTTTTACTATAGAATTGATAGGTGCTATACTTCTCACCATGCGTTTTGCTCTTGAAATGAATTTTAAGAAAGCTTTATGGTTTGGAATTTTTCATTCTATTAGTGCTTTTAATAATTCTGGATTTACTATATTTGAACATGGGCTTATAGCTTATAAACATGATATAGCAATTAATCTTATTATCACTTCTTTGATTATTATTGGTGGGCTTGGATATTTTGTTTTGGTTGAATTATACTTTTTTCAAAGAAAAAAATTACAAAATTTAAGCTTACATACAAAAATGGTTGTTGTTGCAAGTATTTTTCTTATTTTCTCTTCAACGCTTATTATTTTTGCTTTTGAATACTCAAATCCTCAAACTATAGGACATTTTTCATTTTTCGATAAAATTTTAAGCTCATATTTTATCGCTATTAATTACCGCACAGCAGGATTTAACACCTTAGATATGGGACATTTACATGATGCAAGCTTATTTTTTGGATCATTGTTTATGGTTATTGGTGGTGCACCAGGTGGAACAGCTGGGGGTATGAAAGTAACAACTGTAATGGTTTTATTGCTCTATGCTTATTGGAGTATCCGCGATGGAAGAGTTAGAATTTTTGGACATGAAATTCCAAGAGAAACTATATCTAAAGCTTTTATTATAGCTGTAGGTTCAGCTGTTTATATAGTAATAGCTGTTATTTTGCTTTCCTTGCTAGAGTCAAAATTTGATTTTATAGCCTTGCTTTTTGAAACTTCTTCAGCTTTTGCAACCGTAGGAATTTCAGTAGGAAATGGTGGAACTTTATCTTTATGTGCTTTATTTAGTGATCCTAGCAAGGTGATTATCATCATTATGATGCTAAGTGGCAGGATAGGTGTTTTTGCTTTTTTACTCTCGGTATTCAAACAAGACAAAGCTATTCATTTAAAATTCCCTGAAGGAAAGGTTAATTTATAAAGGTAAAATCGTGAAAAATCTTAATTATGGAATTATAGGACTTGGAAAATTTGGCTCAGTTGTAGCAGATGAACTCATTGCTGGAGGTCATACTGTTATCGTTGCGGATAAAGATGAGGAAGCTTTAAAAAGCATACAAAATCCTCCAAGCTATGCTTATATTTTAGATTCTACAAATATTTCAGCCCTAAAAGAAGCAGGCTTTCATGATGTTGAAGTTGTTATTGTTAGCATAGGAGAAAATGTTGAAAAATCAATCCTTACTCTTATGGCGCTTAAAGATATAGGTGTTAAAAATATCATTGCTAAAGCAACCTCTAATATCCATGGTCAAATTCTTTCTAAGTTAGGTGCAACAAAGGTTATTTATCCTGAAAAAGAAAGTGCTAAAAGACTAGTAAAAGAATTTTTAACTAAAGATGCTGATTATGAAGTTTTTGATCTTTCAGCAAATACTATACGAGCTATTAAGATCAATATAGATGAAAAATTAGCAGGAAATTCTTTAAAACATGTAGCACAAAATATGAAAGTGATTTCTTATAAAAAATTAAATAGCGACTGGGAAATACTACCTGATTTAGAAACCACGACAGTTTATAGTGGAGATGTTGTAATACTCCTTGGAACAGTTAAAGAACTTAGAGAATTTGAACACTAAGCAAGATTTAAAGCCTTACAAGCCTTTACAAAACGCTTTAAGGCTGTTTTTTCTTTGGTAGAAATTTTATGATATATAACTTCATCTAAATAATATCTAACATCTTTTATATCTAAATCCCTTGTTTTGGCATAATTTTGCAGTATATAATAAGGAATTTTAATCTTTGTTTTTGGAAATTTTTTCAAAATTTGTTTATATAAAGCTTTTTTTTGCACACAAGAAAATCTAGCAAAAACAAAAGGCAATCCTGTTTTTTCGCGCCATTTTGCACATAAATCGATATATTTAGAAGGATCTTTTAGATAAAGCTTTAAAGCCTTATCGCCTATAATTACTTTTCCATCTTGTTTTAATACTTTAGCTAAAGCATTTGAAGTTGCTGAACTTGGATCTTTGGCATTTGATGTATTTTTTTCTACCAAAACACTTAAAACTCTTTTATTAGCACAAATACCCAAATCTAAATTTTTATATTTTTTTCTAGCACTTTCTATGCTTGAAATGATAGCTGCATCAATTCTTCTATAAAATAAATCTTTATTTAGCTTACTTGGAACTCCTTTTTTATACTCCATACTTGCTTTATAACCATTAGGTAAGGGATATTTCTTAAGATATATATGTAAAGGTAAAAGATTAATATAATCAATTTTTCCAAAAATCATCTCTTTTAAAGAGTGTTAAACACTCTATCTCCTGCATCTCCAAGCCCTGGGATAATATAACCTTTTTCATTTAAACCTTCATCAATACAAGCCACAAAAACTTCTACATCATCATGCATTTGGCTAAATTTTTTCAAACCTTGTGGAGCAGCAAGCATGGATATAAATTTTATTTTTTTAACTCCTTGGCTTTTTAAAAAATTACAAGCCTCTATAGCAGTCCCACCTGTAGCAAACATAGGATCTATAACAATAGCAGTGCGTTTTTTTGCATCTTTGGGAAGTTTTTGAAAATAAAAATCCGCCTTTAAAGTTTCTTCATTTCTTACAAATCCCAAAAATCCAACACTTGCATCAGGAATCATCTTAAAAACACTTTCAAGCATTCCTAATGCAGCTCTTAAAATAGGACAAATCATAATTTTTTCATCAAGTTTTTTTACTGTAGTTTTTTGTATAGGTGTTGAAATTTCAATTTCTTTTAAAGAAAAATCTTTACTCGCTTCAAAAAGCAAAAAAGATGAAATTTCATCGATTAACATACGAAATTGAAAGGGCTTTGTCTCTTTAGCCCTTAAAATTCCTAATTTATGTTCGATCAATGGATGATTGATACAATGAATATTTTTCATTTTAAGCTTTCAAAATAAGCTTTCTCGTTAAAATTTTTCACCTTAGCCACACCATCTTTTACCGCAGCTGCTGCTACAGCTGTACTTACTGCAGCTTTTACTCTTTCATCAAAAGGTTTTGGTATAACATAATCTCTTCCAAATTCTAAAGTGCTTAGATTGTAAGCTTTTTTAACTGCATCACTTACAGAAAGTTTTGCAAGATCTGCTAATGCTTTAGCAGCGGCTACTTTCATATTTTCAGTGATTTTACTTGCACGCACATCTAAAGCCCCACGGAAAATAAAAGGAAAACCTAAAACATTATTGATTTGATTTGGATAATCACTTCTTCCTGTTCCTACAATCGCATCTTTTCTAAGTCTAGCTACATCTTCAGGCATCACTTCAGGAATAGGATTTGCCAAAGCAAAAATCACAGGATCTTTTGCCATGCTTAAAACCATTTCATCATCAAGAATTTTTGGCGCACTAAGCCCTAGGAAAACATCAGCTCCTTTTAAAACTTCTTTTAAAGTCTTTTCCTTAGAATCAACAGCAAATTCAAGCTTTTGAGGAGTTAAATCATTTCTATCTTTAGAAATCACTCCTTTGCTGTCTACTAAAATAATATTTTCAACCCCTAAATTTCTATACATCTTAGCACTTGCTATACCTGCGGCACCTGCGCCACTTACAACCACCTTAATGTCTTTAAATTTTTTACCACTTATCTCCATAGCATTCATAAGCCCTGCAGTTGAAATAATAGCTGTTCCGTGCTGATCATCATGCATTACAGGAATTCCTAAATCTTGCAAAGCTGCTTCGATTTCAAAACATTTTGGAGCAGCTATATCTTCTAAATTTATCCCACCCACAGTCGGAGCCAAAGCCTTGCAAAAATTTACAATCTCTTCTATACTATGAACATTAATTTCTATATCATAAGCATTTACATTTGCAAATTTTTTAAACAAACAAGCCTTACCTTCCATAACAGGTTTTGAAGCCTGTGCTCCTATGTTTCCAAGTCCTAAAACAGCAGAACCATCACTAACTATAGCTACCAAATTAGCCTTATTTGTATAAGTATAAGCAAGCTCATTATCTTTAGCGATTTCAAGGCAAGGTTCTGCAACTCCTGGGCTATACGCCAAAGATAGATCATAACTTGTAGCCATTGGCTTACTTGGTACAATATCAATTTTCCCACCTAAATGGTATTTTAAAGCTTCTTCTTTTAAATTCATTTTATTTTCCTCTAACTTTTAAAAAATTTTCTATTCTTTTTTTACACTCATCAACCCCTAAAAATTCTAATACTTCAAAAATACTAGGACTTACCGCACTCCCTATTAAAGCTATGCGTATAGGCTGAGCCAAATCTTTTAACTTTGCTTCTTTTTTTTCTAAAAAATCATTTGTAAAATCTTCAAAATCTTTACCTGTTTTTTGATCTTTAAGTGTATTAGCAAATGCTTGGAGCAATTCTAAATTATTTTTGTTAATAAATTTTTGTACTGCATTTTCATCATAATTTTGCGGTGCATTAACTATACTTTTTGCACCATTGATAATATCATGCAAGGTTTTTGCACGCTCTCTTAATAAATCAAGTAAAAATCCTGCCTTTTCATAAACAGATAAATCAAAGCCAAGATCTTTAAGCTGACGGTTAATCTCTTCAAAAGGCAAAGTTTTAATATAATGAGCATTAAGCCATTCAAGCTTTTTAGCATTATAACAAGATGCGCTTTTATTAATATGATAAGGATCAAAAAGTTTTTTCAAATCTTCTAGTGAAAAAACCTCGTCATCGCCATGACTCCAACCTAAACGCACAAGAAAATTAAGCAAAGCTTGAGGTAAAATTCCCATTTCTTTGTATTCCATAACATCAGTTGCCCCATGTCTTTTTGAAAGCTTTTTACCATCTTCTCCATGTATCATAGCCACATGAAAAAATTTAGGAATTTTAAAACCCAATGCTTCATAAAGCACAATTTGTTTAGGAGTATTTGAAAGATGATCATCCCCACGAATCACATCACTTACCCCCATTAAAGCATCATCAATAACAACAGTAAAATTATAAGTTGGAGTTCCATCACTTCTTGCAATGATAAAATCATCCATTATATCCTCTGCTTTAAATCTCACCTCGCCTTTAACCCCATCTTCAAAAACAATCTCACTGCTTTGAGGTGCTTTAATACGCACAACAGGCACTATACCCTGAGGTGGCGTGCCTGTAAATTCTCTATATCTTCCATCATATCTTGGGCGTTCTTTGGCGGCTTCTTGCTTGGCGCGCAATTCTTCTAATTCTTCTTTACTCATATAACAATAATACGCCTTGCCTTCATCTAAAAGCTTTTTGACATATTCTTTATAAAGATCAAAACGCTCTGATTGGTAAGTTACTTCTCCATCATGTTCTAAACCGCACCATTTAAAAGCTTCGATAATTGCTTTAGTAGCTTCTTTGGAATTTCTTTTTAAATCCGTATCTTCAATACGAAGTAAAAAATTTCCACCATTTTTTCTAGCGTATAAATAATTATAAAGAGCTGTTCTAAGTCCACCTATGTGCAAATACCCTGTTGGGCTTGGAGCAAAACGCGTTGTAAGTTTTTCGTGCATTTTTTGCCTTTTCTTAAATTTTTATTGATATAATGCGATATTTATACTTAAATAAAGGTTTGAAATGAAAAAAATTTTATTAAGTTTTGCATTTTTTGCAAGTTTAGCTAGTGCAAATACCATTAATGCTATAGCTGTAGTTGTAGACAAAGAGCCTATCACAACTTATGATATAGATCAAACTATGAAAGCACTTAAAATTGATAGAAATAAAGCTTTAGGCGTACTCATCAATGAAAAAATGGAAATTTCACAAATGAAACAACTAGGTATTGTAGTCAATGATCTAGAGCTTGATGATGCTATAAATAAAATGCTTGCTCAAAACAAAACGACTTTAAATGCTTTCAAAGCAAATTTAAAATCCAAAAATCAAAGCTATGAACAATTTCATGCAAATTTTAAAAAAGACTTAGAAAAAAGAAAGCTTTATGAAAAAATCGCAAGTATGGCAAAAACTGATTTTAGTGATGATGGAGCAAAAAAATTTTTCGAACAAAATAAAGATAAATTCACTTTTTATACACAAATTAATGCAAATATTTATCTATCAAACAATCCTCAAACTTTAGAAAATATCAAAAATACAAAAAAAATAATCCTTAAACCACAAAATGCATCTTTAAACACAAGTAATGCCGATCCAAGACTTTTAGGGCTTTTATCACAAATTCCTGTTGGAGGCTTTTCCCCTGTTTTAAATGGAAAAAATGGCTATGAACTCTATGAAGTTAAAAGCAAAGATGGGGCACAAACTCCTGAATATGAACAAGTTAAAAATGAAGTTTTAAACGCTTATGTAAGCGAACAAAGACAAAATTTCATACAGGATTATTTTGATAAACTCCGCTCTAAAATCAATATAGAATATTTAAGATAAAAATTACAATTAAAATTTCCCTTTAATAGGGAAATTTTAATGTCTTGCAAGATAATTTGTATCGTAATTATTATTAATAAAATCAGGATTTTCCATCATAGAAAGATGAAAATCTTTGGTTGTTTTTATCCCACTTATAAGCAACTCATCTAAAGCTACTTTCATTTTTGCAATAGCTTTATTACGATCTTCTGCCCAAACTACAAGTTTGCCTATCATAGAATCATAATAAGGAGGCACGCTATAGTCTTGATAACAATGACTTTCCATTCTTACATTGCGTCCTGCTGGTGGAATGTATTTAGTAATCTTACCTGGACTTGGCAAGAAAGTTTTGGAATCTTCGGCTGTGATTCTACATTCTATAGAATGCCCATTTAATTTAATACTTTCTTGAGATGGTAAAGCATAACCTTCTGCTACTTTAATCATTTGTTCTATGATATCAATCCCACTTACCATTTCACTTACACAGTGTTCAACTTGCAAACGCGTATTCATTTCTATAAAATAAAAATCCAAATTTTTATCTACTAAAAACTCAAAAGTTCCCGCACCTTCATATCCTATAGCTTTAGCTGCCTTAATAGCAGTTTCATGAAGCCTAGTGCGTGTTTTTTCATCAAGCAAAATCGCAGGGGATTCTTCTATAAGTTTTTGATGGCGTCTTTGCATAGAACAATCTCTTTCGCCCACATGAATCACATTGCCAAAACTATCTCCTATAACCTGCACTTCTATATGGCGTGGATTTTGTATGTATTTTTCCATATACATAGTTCCATCGCCAAATGCTGTCATAGCCTCACTTTCAGCTGACCAATACGCTTTTTCAAGATCTTTTTCATTTTCAACCACACGCATACCACGACCACCACCACCTGCAGCTGCTTTTAAAATCACAGGATAACCTATTTCTTTGGCAAGTTTTTTAGCCACTTCAGCTCCTGCCAAAGCTCCATCGCTTCCTGGGATCACAGGTACACCTGCTCTTTGCATGACTTGTTTTGCTTTTGATTTATCACTCATTAAATTCATAGCTTCCACAGAAGGACCTATAAATTTAATGTTATGTTTAGCACAAATTTCAACAAAATTTTGATTTTCACTTAAAAATCCATATCCTGGAAAAATCGCATCTGCTTCAGCAATTTCAGCTGCTGTAATAATAGCTGGGATATTTAAATAGCTTTCAGAACTTCTTGCTTTGCCTATACAAATGCTTGCATCAGCGTATTTTAAATACAAAGCATCTTTATCTGCTTCAGAGTACACACAAATTGCTTTTTTACCCATTTCTTTAATCGTTCTTAAAGCACGCAGTGCTATTTCTCCACGATTAGCAATTAATATGCTTTTAATTTCCATTTTATAATTTCTCCACCGCAAATAAAGGCATTCCAAATTCTACAGGCTGACCATCAGCAACTAAAATTTCAGCGATCCTACAATCAAATTCCGCTTCAATTTCATTCATGATTTTCATCGCTTCGATAATAGCTATAGTATCGCCTTTTTTAACCGTACTACCTACTTTTACAAAAGGTGCTGCACCTGGACTTGGAGCTTGATAGAAAGTTCCTACCATAGGGCTATTTATACTTGGTTTGTTTGATTTTACACTTTGACTAGGTTGAGCTTCGTTTACAACGCTTACATTGATAGGTTGTGGAGCTGGAACTGGAGGACAAACAGGGGCTGGAACATCGCAGCACATATCTCTTTCAAGTTCTATTTCAAAACCATCTTGTTCTTTGATCTTAATTTTACTAATATTTGCTTCAGCAAAAAGGTTTACTAACTCTTTAATTTCTTCTTTTGTCATAAAATTCTCCTACAAAATTTAAGAACTTAACCTTGTATTATATAAAAAAACTTGAAATTTAACTTTAAAAAAGAAAAAAATCATAAAAAATATAGATTTTTTAGGTTATAATCCTTACAAACAATTACAAATATTAAAAAGGTTAAAAATGGGCTTAAAAGCGGATAATTGGATAAGAAAAATGGCATTAGAACACAAGATGATCGAACCATTTTGCGAAGCAAATATAGGAAAAGGTGTGGTAAGCTATGGACTTTCAAGCTATGGTTATGATATACGCGTAGGGCGTGAGTTTAAAATTTTTACCAATGTTAATTCAACTGTAGTGGATCCAAAAAATTTCGTAGAAGAAAATGTAGTAGATTTTGAAGGCGATGTATGTATAGTTCCTGCAAATTCTTTTGCCCTAGCTAGAACTATAGAGTATTTTAAAATGCCTGATGATGTTTTAGCTATTTGCCTTGGCAAAAGCACTTATGCAAGATGTGGCATCATCGTCAATGTTACTCCTTTTGAACCAGGTTTTGAAGGACATATCACTATAGAAATTTCAAACACTACACCTTTACCTGCAAAAATTTATGCTAATGAAGGCATAGCACAAGTGTTGTTTTTACAAGGCGATGAAAAATGCGACACCACTTACAAAGATAAAAAAGGCAAGTATCAAGCTCAAACGGGCATAACCTTGCCAAGAATTTTAAAATAGGAACACTTGTTGCTTTAATTTTAAAAAACTTAAGCAAAGGAAGGCAAAATGTTTAACGGAAAAAATATCTTAATCACAGGCGGAACAGGCTCTTTTGGAAAAACCTATACTAAGGTTTTGCTAGAAAATTATAAACCTAATAAAATCATCATTTATTCTCGTGATGAGCTTAAACAATTTGAAATGGCAAGCGTTTTTAACGCTCCTTGCATGCGTTATTTCATAGGAGATGTAAGAGACAAAGAGCGTTTAAGCACTGCTATGCGTGATGTGGATTTTGTTATACATGCTGCTGCGATGAAGCATGTGCCTATTGCTGAATATAACCCTATGGAATGTATAAAAACAAACATCCACGGCGCGCAAAATGTCATAGATGCTTGTTTTGAAAATGGGGTTAAAAAATGTATTGCTCTTAGTACGGATAAGGCTTGCAATCCTGTAAATTTATACGGTGCAACCAAACTTGCAAGCGATAAGCTTTTTGTCGCTGCAAACAACATAGCAGGTAACAAGCAAACACGCTTTGGTGTTACAAGATATGGCAATGTTGTAGGTTCAAGAGGTTCAGTGGTGCCTTTCTTTAAAAAACTCATCAGTGAAGGAGCTAAAGAACTTCCTATCACCGATACGAGAATGACTCGTTTTTGGATCAGCCTTGAAGATGGAGTAAAATTTGTGCTGAGTAATTTTGAAAGAATGCATGGAGGAGAAATCTTTATCCCTAAAATTCCTTCGATGAAAATCACCGATCTAGCCCATGCTCTAGCTCCTAATTTAAGCCATAAAATCATAGGCATAAGAGCAGGAGAAAAACTACATGAAATCATGATTTCAAGCGATGATAGCCATTTAACCTATGAATTTGAAAACTACTATGCTATAAGCCCGAGTATTAAATTTGTAGATAAAGATAATGACTTTAGTATCAATGCCCTAGGCGAAAAAGGGCAAAAGGTAAAAGATGGTTTTTCTTATAGCTCGGATAATAATCCTTTATGGGCAAGCGAAAAAGAACTTTTAGAAATCATCAATCACACCGAGGGTTTTTAAAATGCTTACTTATTCTCATCAAAACATCGATCAAAGCGATATAGATACGCTTACAGAAGCTTTAAAAGATGAAATTTTAACGGGAGGTAAAAAGGTAGATGAATTTGAAGAAGCCCTTTGCGAATATGTGGGCGTAAAACACGCTTGTGTATTAAACTCAGCTACTTCAGCTCTTCATCTTGCCTACACAGCACTAGACGTCAAAGAAAAAATCGTTTTAACCACTCCTTTAACCTTCGCTGCTACGGCTAATGCAGCCTTAATAGCTGGAGCTAAGGTAGAGTTTATCGACATTAAAAACGATGGCAATATTGACGAAAAAAAACTAGAAGCAAGACTTTTAAAAGATAGTAAAAATATAGGAGCTATTAGCGTGGTGGATTTTGGGGGAAATAGCGTTGAAATAGATGAAATTTCAAGCCTTGCTAAAAAATACAATATCCCTTTAATCGATGATGCAAGCCATGCTTTAGGTGCCTTATATAAAAGTGAAAAAGTAGGAAAAAAAGCCGATCTTTCTATCTTTTCTTTTCATCCTGTTAAACCCATCACTACTTTTGAAGGCGGGGCTGTGGTGAGTGATAATGAAGAGCTTATCACCAAAATCAAGCTTTTAAGAAGCCATGGTATCATTAAAAAAAGGCTTTGGGATAGCGATATGATAGAACTTGGCTATAATTACCGCTTAAGCGATGTTGCTTGTGCTTTAGGGATAAACCAGCTTAAAAAACTCGATCACAATCTTGAAAAAAGAGAAGAAATTGCAAGTTTTTACGATAAAGAATTTGAAAAAAATCCTTATTTTTCCACGATAAAAATCAAAAATTATAAAAAAAGCTCAAGACATTTATACCCTATCTTGCTTTTTCCTGAATTTTATTGTCAAAAAGAAGAGCTTTTTGAAAGCTTGCTTCATGCAGGAGTTGGTGTACAGGTGCATTACAAACCTACTTATGAGTTTAGTTTTTATAAAAAACTCTTAGGAGAAATAAAACTCCAAAATGCGGATAATTTTTACAAAGCCGAGCTTAGCATACCTTGTCATCAAGAAATGAATCTAAAAGATGCAAAATTTGTAAAAGATACTTTATTTAGCATTCTTGAAAAAGTTAAAAAGGGATATTGTGGATAAGCTAGACTTTAGAAGCCAAGATTTTAGCCAAACTGGAAAGGCTATGTATGAACTAGCTTGTGAACTTTTTCCCATCCCTAGAAGTATCACAGGACAAGGTTTTAGAGCTAGTTTAGAACTTTTAAATAAAACTCTGGGGGGGGGGATACTCAAATTTCACTCTATAAAAAGTGGCACAAAAGTTTTTGACTGGATAGTCCCTGATGAATGGAACGCCAAAGAAGCCTATATCATCACTCCAGAAGGAGAAAAAATTTGTGATTTTAAAAAGCATAACTTACACCTTCTAAACTATAGCGAAGCTATCGATAAAGAAATCGAACTTGAAGAACTTCAAAATCATCTTTACTCCATAGAAGAAATGCCCGATGCTATCCCTTATGTAACGAGTTATTACAAAAGGCGTTGGGGATTTTGTCTCACACACAACGAAAGAAAAAAACTCAAAAAAGGCAAATACAAAGTCTATATCGATGCAAAACACGATGAAAATGGGGTTTTGGATTATGCTGATTTTATCCTACCTAGTACGCAAAACTCAAAAGATGAAATTTTAATTTCAACCTATCTTTGCCACCCTTCCATGGCAAATAATGAGCTTAGTGGCCCTGTAGTGAGTATTTTCTTAGCAAAATGGCTTTTGAGTTTAAAAGAAAGAAGATATAATTACCGCTTTGTCATCATCCCTGAAACCATAGGCTCTATAGTCTACCTTAGCAAACATTTAGAACATTTAAAAAAACATGTTAAAGCAGGCTTTGTGCTTTCTTGCTTAGGCGATGATCATGCTTACTCACTCATACACACACCCAAAGAAAACACTCTAAGCGATAAAGTCGCCCTGCATACGCTCAAAAATAAAGAAAATTTCAAAGCTTTTAGTTTTCTAGATCGTGGAAGCGATGAAAGACAATACAATGCTCCACTTGTAAATCTTGGCATAGTAGGGGTATGTCGCACAAGATACGGTGACTATGATGGATATCATAACTCAAAAGACGATCTCAATTTTATCTCTGAAAAAGGTTTAATGGGTGGACTTCAAAGCATACAAGAAATGATTTTAAATCTAGAAATCAACGCCGTATATAAAAACACCATAGTATGCGAACCCAATCTTGGCAAAAGAGGACTATATCATACCCTTAGCACTGTCAATGACACTCCTTTGGCTTGTAATTTTCTAGCTTACTGTGATGGAGAGAATGATATCATCGATATAGCCAATATCTTAAATATGCAAGCTTATGAATTTAAAGAACTTTTGGAAAAAATAAAATTTTATGGACTAGTAAAATGAAATATTTTTTAGAACACAATGGCAAAAAATACTCCGATAAAGATTTAATAGATGCTTTTTATCAACTAGGTATAAAAAGAGGCGATATTTTATGCGTACATACAGAACTTTTTAACTTTGGCATGCCTTTGCTTTCTAGAAATGAATTTTTACAGACTATACTCAATTGCTTTTTTGAAGTTATAGGCAAAGAAGGCACTTTGATCATGCCAACCTTTACTTATAGTTTTTGCAAAAATGAAGTTTATGACAAAATAAATTCCAAAACAAAAATGGGAGCATTGAATGAATATTTTCGCAAACAAACAGGAGTAAAACGCACAAACGATCCTATATTTTCTTTTGCTATAAAAGGAGCAAAAGAAGAATTATTTTTAAAAGATACAACAAGTTGTTTTGGAGAAAATTGTGTTTATGAGGTTTTAACTAAAGAGAATGGAAAATATATGACATTTGGAGGCCAAGGACATACACTAACACATTATGCAGAAGAACAATTTAATGTATTTTACAGATATCATAAAATTTTCTCTGGAATTTTAATTGATGAAAACAATATATCATACAATAAAACCATTAGTTATTATGTTAGAAAACTTGACATATCTTCTGAGCCCAATTTAATTAACATTATCAATATTGTTAATAATACTAAAAATTTTAAAAAAAACAATTTTGCAGGAGATCATATAAATATTTACAACGCTAAAGAATATATAGAAATTTTATGGAAAAAATTAGATATAAACCAAACAATTCTAATAGAAAATTATGATACAATATATTAATTTTCAACATTCTCAAGAAAGTGGTATACAATGGAAAAACAATTTTATGAAATTTTAGAAAATATACTTGAAACCAAAGTAGATGAAAATACAAATTTAAGCATGGAAAACTGCAAGAACTGGACTTCTTTAGCCCATATTGATATCATCATGAGTTTAGAAGAAGAATTTGAAATCAAATTCAACAAAGAAGATTTAAATCTCTTAAAATCTCAAAACGCTTTACTAGAAAAAATTCAAATCCTAAAGGCTGAAAAATGAAAGAAAATATTGAAAAATTATTTCAAGCCATCGCTCAAAAAAATCCTATCCATTCTAAATATCTTAAAAAAATTGAATTTTCACAAGAAGACGAAGAAGAATTTGATAAATTAATTTCTTATTATATTCAAGATAGTATCAGTATAAAAGAACAATGCGATTGTTATTTATTGATCCTTAATGATACTTTAGAAGAAACAAAATTTTTCATAGAAAGTGGGACTTATCGTTATTCTAGCTTTGATGAAGTTAAGGATAAGGTTTATTTTAATGAAAGCTATATGAAACAATACATGATAGGTCTAGCTCTTTCTTCTTTTGTCTGGATAGCTCATATTAAAGTAAGAAAGTATTTTTCACAATATTTAAAAAATTTTACTCCAAAAACAACTTATTTTGAAATAGGCCCTGGTCATGGAGAATATTTTGCAAGAGCAGTTAAAAGTGGTAAATTTTCAGCCTTTTATGGACTTGATATCTCTCCAACAAGTTGTGAACTTACTCAAAAAATGGTAAAACAACAAGTAGGAGGATTGATTACAAAATGTGATTTTTTATGTCAAGATTTTTTTACTTATGATTTTGATAAAAAAGCTGATTTAATAGTGATTGGAGAAGTACTAGAACATGTAGAAAAGCCTCTTGAATTTCTTAAAAGATCCAAAGAGCTTCTTAGCGATGGAGGAGAAATTTTTGCAACTATTCCTATCAATGCTCCTGCTATTGATCATATTTATTTATTTTCCCATCCTGATGAAGTTAAAAATCTGATAGAAAAATCGGGCTTAAAGCTTAAGACTTATGAATGTTTTATGGCAAATGATTATAGTTTAGAAAAAGCATTGAAATTTAAAAATGCTATCACTATGGCAGTAGTTTTAAATGCTTGATAAAACACTCAATTTACCCCTTCATCATATAGGTGTGGCTTGTAAAAATTTAGAAAAAGAAAGGGAATGTTTTTTTAAACTAGGTTTTTATAAAGAAGCAGAATTTATAGATGAAAAACAAGGGGTAAGAGGCGAATTTATCATTCCTTGCAATGAAGCATTTCCACAGTATAGATTTGAACTTTTGCAAAATTTAAACGATAAAGGTCCGCTAGATAGCTATTTGAAAAATAATACCAAAATGTATCATTTAGCCTATGAAAGTAAAAATATCACCCAAGATTTAATTCTTTTGGAACAACAAGGAGGTATTTGTATTGTTCCTATTATGCAAGCAAGCTATTTTGCTAAACTTTGTTTTATCATGATGCCAAATAGGCTTTTAATCGAACTTGTGGAGCTAAAATGAATCTTTTTTCACCCCATTTAAAACGCAATGAGCTTATAAAATTTGCCAAAGAATTAGACTTTAGTAAAAGTCAAGATCTTCTTATCAATATCCATAGAAATCATGCTTTTGAAGGAGTGCAAAGTATCATTGCTCCTTTTTTACATTTTGCTAATTTAAAAGCTGAGTTTAATTTCAGCTCTTATGATGATAGCTTGAGTTTTGATAATTTTAAAGAAGCTAATTTAGAACTTTTATGGGTGGATTTAACCCGCTATAAAAATAATGTGCAAAATTTTCTAGAAGAAAGACTTTTAGAACTAAGAAAAATTTCACAAAGCCCTATTTTAGTCCTTAGTTTAGGAGAATTTAAAACAGATAAAAAAATTTTAAATTGCGAAATTTTTAACATAGAAAAACTCATAAAAGAGTATTTTGATGAAGAGGATATTTTAGACCTAGCTAAAGAAGAACTTACAGGCTCTAAGCTTAATAATAAAGCCTTGATTTTCTTAGCACAAATTTTAGGACTTAGCCTCATCCCTGCACTCGTAAAACCCGCTCTTAAAGCTCTTGTACTTGATCTTGATAATACCTTGTATCAAGGAATTTTAGGTGAAGAGGGCATAGATAATCTTAATTTAAGTCCTTTGCACAAAACCTTACAAGAAAAAATTAAAACTTTTAAAAAACAAGGCTTTTTACTTGCCCTAGCTTCAAAAAATGAAGAAAAAGACGCAAAAAAACTTTTTGAAACAAGGAAAGATTTTATCTTGCAATGGGATGATTTTGATGCTAAAATGATCAATTGGGAGCCAAAGGGTGAAAATATCTTAAAAATTGCTAAAAAATTTAATATAAATACTAATGCTATACTTTTTATAGATGATAATATCGCTGAGCTTGAAAATACCAAATTTACAGGTGTTAAAACACTTTTATGCGATGAAAATATACTTTATAAAATCAAGCTTTTTCCTAATCTTTTAAAACTTTCAAACACCAAAGAAGATCAAATTCGTGCCAAAGATATAGCAGCCAATGCTTTAAGAGAAGAGCTTAAAAGTTTAAGCGATGAAGAATATTTTCAAAATCTTGAAATCAGCTTAAATTTTAGCAAAAATGATCTGCAAAATATCCCTCGCATTAGCGAACTTTTAGGCAAAACCAATCAATTTATCGCTAATTACACACGCTTAAATCAAGAAAAAGTCGCACAACACATGCAAAAAGAACTCATTGTAAGTGTGAGCATGAGTGATAAATTAAGCGATAGTGGGATTATCGCTATTTTTGTTTTTTCTTGCAAAGAAGGAAATTTATTTATCGATGATCTTTGCATTTCTTGTAGGGCTTTAGGTAGAAAACTTGAAACTAGAATGTTTTTTAAAGCCTTTGAACTAGCTTTACATTTCTTTGATCTTAAAAACAATAATGTAAGGCTTTATTATCAAAAAGGCGAAAGAAATATGCCATTCTTAAGCTTTTTAGAACAAATTTCCAAAGAATTTGAAAAAAACTCAGCCCTTGTTTCATTTCAAAATTTAAATTTTAAAGGACTTATAATCCATGAAAACTAGATTTGATAAAGCTAAAATTTCAGGCATTTGCGTAAGCGTACCTGAACATAAAATTTGCATTGATGATGAGTTAGAAAGCGTTTTTTCAAACGATATCAAAACCCTTAAAAGAATGAAAAAAGTCATAGGTTTAAACACGCGTTATATTTGCGATGAAAACACTTGCGTAAGCGATCTTGGAAAACACGCAGCCAATACACTTTTGCAAGGTTTAAATATAGATAAAAATAGCCTTGATGCACTCATCGTAGTAACTCAAAGTCCTGATTTTTTCATGCCTTCTACGGCTTGTTATTTACACCAACTTTTAAATTTAAGCTCTAAAACCATAGCTTTTGATTTAGGGCAAGCTTGTGCAGGGTATTTATACGGCTTATTTGTCGCTCATTCTTTAATACAAAGTGGCCTAGGTAAAATTTTGCTCGTTTGTGGGGATACTTTAAGCAAATTCATCCATCCTAAAAATATGAATTTAGCTCCAATTTTTGGCGATGGAGTAAGTGCAACTTTGATTGAAAAAACGGATTTTAATGAAGCCTTTTTTGAACTTGGAAGCGATGGAAGACATTTTGATAAACTCATCATTCCAAAAGGTGCGATGAGAATACCTAAAGCAGATATTTTTAACGATGATTCGCTCATGCAAACTGAGGAGTTTAGACAATTAGAAAATCTTTATATGGACGGAGCAAATATTTTTAATATGGCTTTAGAATGCGAACCTAAAAGCTTTAAAGAAATTTTAGAATTTTCCAAGGTAGATGAAAAAGACATTGCTTTTCATCTTTTTCATCAATCCAATGCGTATTTGGTTGATTGCATTAAAGAAGAATTAAAACTTAATGATAATAAAGTTCCTAATTTCATCATGGAAAAATACGCTAATTTAAGCGCTTGTTCACTACCTGCCCTACTTTGCGAACTAGATACTCCAAAAGAATTTAAAGCGAGTTTAAGTGCTTTTGGTGCAGGGCTTAGCTGGGGAAGTGCGGTGTTGAATTTCAAAGATTTATACACAAAAGATATTTTAATTTACATAAAGGAGAAATAATGACAAAAACTGAATTTTTAGAAGAGCTTAAAGAAGCTATGCATAGAGATGAAGACTTAAACGAGGATATGCTACTTGATGATATAGATGAGTGGGATAGTTTGGCTTTTGTATCTGTGATGGTGCTTTACAAAAATCTTTTTGCTTTAAAAATCACAGCTGAGGACTTGAAAAATTGTCAAAAAGTAAGTGATTTAATCAATTTAGCAAAGCTTGATTAAAACCTTTAAGGTTTTAATCTTTTATCGTTAATTCAAATTTATCTCCCACATCTTTAAATATAAACACTTTATTTCCACAAGGATAAGAGATGGAATTTTCTTGCATTAAAGATTTTCTTTTTTGCAATTTTTCAAGCATTAAAGGAAGTTCTTTTCTAAATAAGGCTTTATCACTTATTCTCATACCATGATTTAAATCTTTTATAAATCTTCCATCAATCTCACTTTCATCTTTTATCAAATGTAAAGTAGCATCATATCCTAGTTCTTTATACGCTAAAAAAAGAGTTTGTTTATCTTTTGCTGTATTAAATGGATCTTTTAAACTATGATAAGATACTAAAATAATATTTTTGTTAATATTAGCTTGTATAGTTAAATGAGCTAAATTAGGAATTATTCTAATTAAATAATTCTCGGTATGAAAAAAATATTTTGAACTAACATCCGCATTCCAATAAGTTTTAATAAAAAATCCTATTTTATTATGTGGATATTCCTCAAAATAATCATATTGTCCACTTTCTCTTTCTAAAATAAACATGGGAGAAGGCAAAGCCGAACCCGAATTATCAATCACACCATCCACATACCAAGGAGCTATTTTTGCTATGAGTAAAGATAGGTATCCTCCATAAGACCCCCCCCATAAATTTTTGGTAAATCTGCAAATTTTGGAAAACGTTTAACTAGATCTTTTAAAGCATTGATATGATCAAGTGCTGCCATAATACCATAGTTTTGATAGTCTCCATTAGGTGGGATAATAGTTGAAGTAAAATTTAATTTAAAGTTATAATCGAGTTTATTTTGCATTTTTAAATTTTCTACATGCTTTACCAAAGAATTTGCTAAAAAAAGTGCATTATCATTATTTATTTCACCATAAGAAAAATGAAACCGATTTAATAAATTTTTAATATTTTCAATGTCTTCATCTTGAAAAAATTTATATGCACTGTATTTCTCAACATTTGATCTTCTATGACAAAAACAATGATAAAAAACATGCACCACTGCAACATCAAAATTTTTAGCGATATATTCTCTATCAAAATCTAAAAAAGAAATATTTGCATTGGCTCCAAAGCCACCCACTATAAAAACTATAGCTTTGACATCTTTTTCATCATCATAACTTATGCGGTATTCAAGCTTACTAGTTCTTTTAATACCTAGTTCTACATCATCACAAGAATCGATTTCAAAGGTTTGGTTTATAAGCATATATTTTCCTTTTTAATTAATGATCAATTTTAACTGATTTTCTACATCTTTAAAAGTAAACACTTTATTTCCACAAGGATAAGAGATGGAATTTTCTTGCATTAAAGATTTTCTTTTTTGCAATTTTTCAAGCATTAAAGGAAGTTCTTTTCTAAATAAGGCTTTATCAGGTATACCACAACCATGATCTAAATTTTTAATAAATTTTCCATCAATTTTATTTTCATCTATCAAATTTAAGCTTACATCATATCCTAAAATTTTTAATATTTGCATGGTTTGTTCTTTAAAATTTGCTGGAGTTAAAGGATCTTCTTTGCTATGATAACTCACATAAATGATATTTTTATTTTTTTCACTTTGTAAAATCAAATGATCTTTATTTAACAATGTTCTAATAAAATAATTTTCATTATTAAAAAAATAAGGTGAATTTTCTTTACGCGTCCAATGGGTTTTTAGAAAACATTCTATTAAAGTATTTGGATCATTAAATACATAATCACAACCACCCTCCATTTCTCTTCCTAAAATATAAATCAAAGGTGGAACAGCCGAACCCGAATTATCAATCACACCATCCACATACCAAGGAGCTATTTTTGCTATAAGCAAGGCTAAGTATCCTCCATAAGACCCCCCCCCATAAATTTTTGGTAAATCTGCAAATTTTGGAAAGCGTTTAACTAAATCTTTTAAAGCATTGATATGATCAATAGCTGCCATAATGCCATAGTTTTGATAGTCTCCATTGGGTGGGACAAAAGTTGAGGTAAATTTCGCTTGATAATTTTGTGCTAGTTTTCCTTGTGATTTTAAAGTAGTAATATTCTGATTAAGTAATTCATAACATTGTTGTGCGTTCTCAAGATTAACATTAATATTAACACCTATTTCCAATAAAACCTGAGATAAATTTGACACATCATCTTTTGTAAATATTGTAAAAGCACTATACTTTTCAACATCCGAACGCCTTTGACAAAAACAATGATAAAAAACATGCACTGCTACAACATCAAAATTTTTAGCAATATAATTTCTATAAGAGTCTAAAAAATATATATTTGCATTGGCTCCATAACCTCCTATTATAAAAACTATAGCTTTAATCTCTTTTTCATCATCATAACTGATGCGGTATTCAAGTTTGCTAGTTCTTTTTATATTTAATTCTACATCATCACAAGAATCGATTTCAAAGCTTTGGTTTATGAGCATATAAAGGCCTTTTTTATTAATTTATCGATATTATATTACAAAAAATTAAAAAGGTAAATCATGACAACTCATATCTATGATTTTTTAGAAAAAAGTTTAATCAAATTTAGCGAAAAAACTGCTTTTGTAGAACCCTTTGCCAAGGAAAGAAAAGAAATCACTTACAAAGACTTTGATCTTTTTTCTAAAAAACTAGCCAGTGAAATTTTAAAAACTTTAAAAAATGATGAACCTATTCCAGCTCCTGTTTTAATCATCTTGCCTAAGGGGATTGATTGTTTGATTTCATTTTTTGGAGTGGCACTCAGTGGAAATTTTTACACCCTTTTAGATGAAAAAAGTCCTAAAGAAAGAGTAGAAAAAGTTATAGAGGTTTTAAAGCCTAAACTTTTTATCACTTCAAAGGACTTAAATTTTAACTTAGATTTACCTACGCTTTATACACAAGACTTTGAAAGTTTTAATATAGATGAGAATTTAATAAAAAATGCCAAAGAAAAACATATAGATACAAATTTACTCTATGTTTTCTTTACAAGTGGGAGCACAGGCATTCCTAAAGGAGTAAGCATAGCACATAGGAGTGTGATTGATTATGCCTTTCACTTTTGCGAGGCTTTTGAAGTTGATGAAAATGAAATTATTGCCAATCAAGCTCCTTTATATGTAGATGCTTCTTTGCCTGATATACTTGCAACTATCAAACCATCAGCAACATTACATCTAATACCCAATCACCTTTTTGCCTTTCCAAATAAAATTTTAGATTATTTAGAACAAGAAAAAATTACCATGATTTTTTGGAAACCTACAGTCTTGATTTATTTTATAAAAGATCAAGATAATTTAAAAAACTATCCTTTAAAAAATTTAAATAAAATTTTAATAGGCGGAGAAATAATGCCTATTAAACAACTTAATATTTGGAGAAAACACCTTCCAAATGCTTTATTTGCTAATTGTTATGGTCCAACTGAAATCACTGATGTATGTTGCTATTATATCCTAGATAGAGAATTTTCAGAAAATGAAATTCTGCCTATAGGTAAAGCTTATAAAAACACAGAACTTTTAGTTTTTGATGAAAATATGAATTTCATAAGCCCTAAGCAAATAGGTGTTAAAGGGGAGCTTTTCGTGCGTGGAACTTCTTTATCTTTAGGCTATTATAATGACAAAGAAAAAACCAAACAAGCTTTTATTCAAAATCCTTTGCATGATAATTATTTAGATTTACTCTATAAAACAGGAGATATCGTTTCTTATAATGAATTTGGAGAGCTTTTGTGCTACGGAAGAAATGATAATAGAATTAAATTCATGGGGCATAGGATAGAACTTGGAGAAATAGAAAGTGTGATTAATTCTCATAGTAAAATCATTTTATGTGCTTGCATTTTTAAAGAAAAAATCATTTGTTTTTACGAAAGTGATGAAGAGCTTGACTTTAAAGCTTTTTTAAAAGACAAATTACCTTCTTATATGATCCCAAAAAATTTTATTAAAATCGAAAAATTTAAGCTTAATCAAAACAGTAAAATCGATAGAAAAGCCTTACATGAACTCATTTGAAAAAGCCTTTTATGAAGGATTTAAATTAAGCAATTGTTATGATAATTTTAATCTAATCCAAGAGAAAATTTTAAAACAAGAGCTCATCTTAGAAAAACATGAAAATAATAATTTTTTCTTTTTTAATCGCACAGATGGTTTGTTGTATTATTTTATCAACGATTTGCAAGATTATGATTTAAAAGCATGTTATATAAAAATCTTAAGCAAAGCCCCTAAGCATGCTTTACATGATGAATTTTTAAAACTTAATCATTTTAAAAAAATACTCAATCACAAACAAATGGTGCTTAACAAAGAGATAAAACCGAGTAAATTTTGCTTTATCTCCAAAGCCTTACATGAAGATAGCAAAGAACTTTATAACTTTTTTAGAAAATATTTTGATCCATATTTGTTTTATTTTTCACAAAAAAATCTTAAAGAAAAAATACCCAATATACTTGTTTATAAAGAAAATGAAAAAATTCACGCTGCTTTGATCTACACTCAAACTCTCAATGCTAATTTTTTAGATTTTATAGCTGTAGATAGAAATTTAAAGCATAAAAATGTGGCTTTTGCTTTACTAAATCATTATTTTGCAGCCAATACTCAAAATAAATTCTTTAAACTTTTTGTAGAAGAAAAAAATCAAAAAGCCATTAATTTTTATAAAAGGGCGGGTTTTTGTTTTAATCATATTAATTTAAAATTTTATAAGAATTTCTAATGACTTACTCACACATTTATATCATAGGTACAGGAAAAGTCACTAAAGAATGCCAAAAAATAGCTAGTGATTTTTTTAAGCAAGAAGTGATTTTTGCAAAAAATATAGAAAATTTAGATGATTTTTGTAAAAATCTTAAAAATTGCCTTATTATTAGTGCAAATAATTCTTATATTTTCAAAAAAGAATGAGTGCAAAATAATACCATTATAAATTATCATAATGCTTTATTACCTTTTCATAAAGGATGTAATGCAAGAATTTGGAACATATGGGAAAATGATAAAAAACAGGCATTACTTGGCACATGGTTGAAGAAAGTATCGATACGGGTGCGATTTTAACTCAAAAAGAAATAAAGCTTGATGATAATTTTACCGCCTTAAGTCTTTTAGATACCCAACACAAACTTGCTATAGCTTCATTTAAAGAAGCTTTAAAGAATTTAGAAAATAAGATCTTTAAAATTCAAACTTTAGGGGCGGGGTATCACAAAAAATTGGCTTTGCCAAATGAGGGTTATTTAGATCTTACTTGGGATAAAGAAAAAATTTCTCGCTTTTTAAGAGCTATGGACTGTGGCGCTTTAATCGGAGTGCCTAAGGCTAGATTGAAAATCTTAGGAGAGGAAAAAGAAATTTTGTTTTATGAGATCAATGAACTTGATTTAATTTTAAATTTAAGCGATAATACCATTTTAAAAATCACAAAGGAATAAAAATGCAAGAAATCAAACAATTTTTTATCAACATAGATAGAGCCGATATCGATGAGAACATGCAAGATTTAGTCAGTGAAGATCTTATCGATAGTATCGATATCATGGCTTTGGTTGCTGAAATAGAAAAATTTTATAAAAAACCCTTAAAAGCAGAATTTATCACACCTGAAAATTTTGAAAGCTTTCAAGCCATTAAAAACATGATAGAACAAGCTTTTATTTGATACATAAAACAAATTTATCTCCCACATCTTTAAATATAAACACTTTATTTCCACAAGGATAAGAGATGGAATTTTCTTGCATTAAAGATTTTCTTTTTTGCAATTTTTCAAGCATTAAAGGAAGTTCTTTTCTAAATAAGGCTTTATCAGGTATACCACAACCATGATCTAAATTTTTAATAAATTTTCCATCAATTTTATTTTCATCTATCAAATTTAAGCTTACATCGTAACCTAAAATTTTTAATATTTGCATGGTTTGTTCTTTAAAATTTGCTGGAGTTAAAGGATCTTCTTTACTATGATAACTCACATAAATAATATTTTTATTTTTTTCACTTTGTAAAATCAAATGATCTTTATTTAACAATGTTCTAATAAAATAATTTTCATTATTAAAAAAATAAGGTGAATTTTCTTTACGCGTCCAGTGGGTTTTTAGAAAACAACTCACAAAAAAATGATCGCCCTGCATATACATATCCCCATTAGTATCTTTGCTTTTAAATTCCAACTCTCTACCAATAATATAATTAAGCGGTGGAACAGCCGAACCTGAATTATCAATCACACCATCCACATACCAAGGAGCTATTTTTGCTATAAGCAAGGCTAAGTATCCTCCATAAGACCCCCCGCCATAAATTTTTGGTAAATCTGCAAGTTTTGGAAAGCGTTTAACTAGATCTTTTAAAGCATTGATATGATCAATAGCTGCCATAATGCCAAAATTTTGATATTCTCCACGCGAAGGAATAAAAGTTGCACTTAGTCTTTCTTCAAAATCATAAGGCAATCGATTTAACATTTTTAATTCTGTCATAATCTCGCTCAAATATTCACAATGACTAACTACAGTATTATTGGCTAATTGATCACATGGAATATTGTATTTACGAAGCACTTTTTCTATTAATTTTAAATCATCTTTTGTAAAATCTGCTAATGTTGAATACTTTTCAACATCCGAACGCCTTTGACAAAAACAATGATAAAAAACATGCACTGCTACAACATCAAAATTTTTAGCAATATAATTTCTATAAGAGTCTAAAAAATATATATTTGCATTGGCTCCATAACCTCCTATTATAAAAACTATAGCTTTAATCTCTTTTTCATCATCATAACTGATGCGGTATTCAAGTTTGCTAGTTCTTTTTATATTTAATTCTACATCATCACAAGAATCAATTTCAAAGGTTTGATTTATGAGCATTATTCCACCCCATTTGCATTATTTTATTGTATTTTAAAGACAATTATACTTAAATTTTAGTAAAATAAAACACAAAAAACAAGGCTTAGCTATGAAAAATCTTTGTATCATCCCTGCTCGTGGTGGATCAAAAAGAATTCCTAGAAAAAATATCATTGATTTTCTAGGTAAACCTTTAATCGCTTATAGCATAGAAAATGCTTTAAATTCAGGTATTTTTGATGAAGTGGTGCTTTCAAGCGACGATGAAGAAATCATAGAAGTAGCCTTAAAATACGGTGCAAAAACTCCATTTGTGCGTGATAAAAACTTAAGCGATGATTATGCTTCAAGCACTGCTGTAGTGCAAAATGCCATAGAAATTTTACAAAGCCAAAATCAAATTTATGATAATGTCTGTTGCCTTTATGCTACCGCTCCTTTGTTAAATAAAGACATTTTAAAACAAGCCTATGAAAAATTTATCCAAAATCAAAGCAAGTTTTTATTTGCTGCTACTGAGTTTGAGTATCCTATACAAAGGGCTTTTTATTTAAATAAAAACAATCAAGTTTATATGTTTGATGAAAAACATTACAAAAGTCGCTCACAAGATTTAACAAAAGCTTATCATGATGCAGGGGCTTTTTATTTTGGTACAAGCAAAGCTTGGCTTGAGGAAGATTTTATATTTAAACCTCATTCTAGTGTATTTGTATTGCCAAGAAATTTAGTTTGCGATATAGACACCATACAAGATTTGGAATTTGCAAAAATACTTTATAAGGTAAATCATGAAAGTACTTTTTAGAAGCGATAGCTCCAGTCAAATAGGCTTTGGACATATTAAACGCGATCTAGTCCTAGCTAAACAATATGATGACGTAAGTTTTGCTTGCTTGCCTTTAGAAGGCTCCTTGATCGATGAAATTCCTTATCCTGTTTATGAGCTTAGTAGCGAAAGTATCTACGAGCTTATCAATCTCATCAAAGAAGAAAAATTTGAACTTCTAATCATCGATCACTATGGCATCAGTGTAGATGATGAAAAGCTGATCAAACTTGAAACAGGGGTGAAAATTCTAAGCTTTGATGATGAAATAAAGCCTCATCATTGTGACATTTTACTCAATGTCAATGCCTATGCAAAAGCAAGTGATTATGAAGGTTTAGTGCCTTTTAAATGCGAAGTAAGATGTGGTTTTTCTTATGCTTTAATCAGGGAAGAATTTTATCAAGAGGCCAAAGAAAATAGAGAAAAAAAATATGATTTTTTCATTTGCATGGGTGGAACTGATATAAAAAATCTTTCTTTACAAATCGCCAGCGAATTACCTAAAACAAAAATCATAAGCATTGCAACCAGCTCTTCTAATCCCAATCTTAAAAAATTGCAAAAATTTGCAAAATTGCATAACAATATTAGATTATTTATCGATCATGAAAATATTGCAAAATTGATGAATGAGAGCAATAAACTCATCATCAGTGCAAGTTCTTTAGTCAATGAAGCCTTACTTTTAAAAGCAAATTTTAAAGCCATCTGTGTTGCTAAAAATCAAGAAAAACTAGCCAATTGGCTTGCTAAAAAAGGCTATGAAGTGGAGTATAGGTATTGATAAAACTTAAAAATTTCACAGAACTTAATTCTCAAGAAATAGAGCTGATTTTTAAATGGCGCAATCACCCCGATATCAGTCAATTTATGAAAACAAAATATATTGATTTTGAAGAACATTTAAGATTTTTAAAAAATTTACATCAAGATTCTAGCAAAAAATATTTTTTAGTTTTTCAAGATGAACAGATTATCGGTGTGATTGATTTTGTCAATATCACAACTAAATCTTGCGAATTTGGACTTTACGCAAAACCTAATTTAAAAGGCGTAGGACAAATTTTAATGAATGAAATTATAAAATACGCTTTTGAAAACTTAAAAGTAAATACTCTTAAAGCTTATATCTTCAAAGACAATCGCAAAGCTTTAAAATTATATCAACAAAATCATTTTACTATTTATGATGAAGATAAAGATTTTTACCATATTTGCCTAAAGCAATCTGACTGCAAAGCCTTGCCTAGCTAATTCTTCTTTTACATCTTTAGGGGTATACTTAGAAAAATGAAAAATATAAGCACCCGCTAAAGCATCAGCACCCAAATTTAAAGCCTTAACTCCATCACTTGGCTTACCAAGTCCTCCATTGATAATAAGAGGAATTTTAAGTTTATTTTGAAAGATCTTTAAAAGTTCTAAATCATAACCCTTTGCCCTTCCTTCAAAATCCACAGAAGTTAAAAGAAGCTCTCCAGCTCCTTTTTTTTCATATTCTAAAGCAAGTTCTAAAGGACTTTTTTCGAGTAAATTTCCCCTATCATAAACACAAAATTGCCCTCCTTTTCTTTTAACATCTATAGAACAAACTATACATTGAGAACCAAAACGATTAGCCGCTTTACTTATAAAATCCATATCTTCTAAGGCCTTAGAATTGATAGAAATTTTATCCGCACCTAAATTTAAAATCTTTTGTATATCTTCAAGAGTTTTTATGCCTCCACCTATAGTTAAGGGCATAAAACATTCTTTAGCAAGATCTTCTATACTTTCAAAATCTATTTCTCCGCTTTTTGAAGCATCTATATCTAAGATAATAAGTTCATCAACATTGCGTGCATTATAAATTCTCATTGTTGAAGTTAAGTGTCCTATAGTACGAAAATCTTTAAACTCTATACTTTTAACAAGTTGAGAATTTTTTAATAACACACAAGGGATAATTCTAGTTTTTAACATTTAAAGCCTTATGAAATTTTCTAAAAGTTTTAAGCCTAAATTTTGACTTTTTTCAGGATGAAACTGCGTCGCAAAAATATGATCTTTTTGTAAAGATGCAACAAATCTATGCCCATATTGTGCTTTAGCACTTACAAACTCATCTTTGCATTTCACATAAAAAGAATGCACAAAATAAAAATCACTCTTATCATCTATGCCTTGATACAAAGGTTCTTGTTTTAAAATTTCAAGTTCATTCCAACCCATGTGTGGGATTTTTAAATTTAAATCCTCTTCAAATTTGACTACTTCACCTTCTATAAAACCAAGTCCTTCGCAAACTCCACCTTCATAGCCCCTTTCTAAAAAAAGCTGCATTCCCAAACAAATGCCTAAAATAGGTTTTTTTTGCACCAAAACTTGCTCTTTTAAAGCTTCTATAAAACCAAGTTCTTTTAAATTTTTCATCGCTTCTTTAAAAGATCCCACTCCGGGTAAAAGCAATTTATCTGCTTTTTGCAAATCTTTTGGATTTTTAGCTATGAAATTTGTAGCTCCTATTTTTTCAAAAGCCTTAGCAACGGAGTTTAAATTTCCCGCCTTGTAGTCAATCAGCGCTATCATTTTAAAACACACTCGTCTTTTCTTACTAAAGAACCATCATAATCTCTTATAAATTTGCCATTTTCATCACGTTTAAAGATTTTTTTATTAGTAAAAGAATCTACGATTTTTTGAAATTCTTCTTCACTAAAACCACTGAATTCAAGGTATTTTTTAATAGCCTTTTTAGGGGGCTTGCCATCGTATTTTTGCACCAAACGCACCCCTTCTTCACGGCTGATATAGCCTAAACGAATATCCAAACAAGCATTATCTGTTGCTCTACCAAAGCCATATTTGCAGTATTTTAAATAATCATGCACATGATTAGAATAACAATCTAAATTTTCAAAATTTTCATAAGTAGTCTCAACGGGATGATCTAGAGTTAAAAAACCATATTTTTTAGAAATTTCAAGAATTTTTTTATAGTCCCATTTAAAATAATACCCTAAAAATAGTCCCGTAACCCCTACTCTTTGAAGTTCTTCATCACTTGGATAAGTATATAAAAACAAATCTTTTTCAGTGATGCCATTCACCCCAAGCATATCAGAAGCACGGTTTCCTAAAAGTCCGCCAAATTCTTCAAGCCACTCTCTGCCTAAAATATTTTTATTTTTACTACTCGCAGGACCGCCATACTCTATCTGGGGACTCTCCCCCCAGATGATCAAAGGCACTCCAAAATTTACCGCTATGCGTGGAACAGAAGTAAAAATTCCCAAATGGTTTTGCCACTCATTATCCCCTGTTCTTACAAAAGCTTCACGGGCAAGTTTTTGATAAACTTTTGGATCACGCTTGATATGGATCAAATCCACGCCCAAATGATTTAAATTGTCTAAATTTTTGCGCCCTATTTTCGTAGGCACACTAGGCTCAAAACACACACACAAAGGATTAAGTCCGAGTTCAAGCATTTTAACTACTTGAAAAGTAGAATCTTTTCCGCCACTTACTCCGATAACACAATCATAAACAGGATGTTTTTTGTATTTTTTTATAAGCTCAAAAAATTCTTTTTCTCTTTCTTGCCAATTGATTTTTTTATTTTTAGCTTCTTGAGAATGACAAGCATCACAAATCCCTTCTTCATCAAAATGTAAATCAGGTTTAGTATCGGGCATCACACATTTTTTGCAAAATCTCATAAATTTCCTTTAGTTAGTCTTGAATATATATCGTTATAATTAAATTTTATTTTATAATTTTATGTATTTATATTATATAAAAATTAAAAAATGAATGAATTCTATGATTTAAATCCCTATCGCATTTTTTGAATAAAATCAAGCAAAATCATAACAAAGTCGTAATATTTATATAATATAAATATATAAATTGAAGAAATATATAATATAATTATATATCATTTTTAGTAGGAAATTTACCAAAGAAAGAAATACATGCAAATAGGAAATTTTAACACCGATAAAAAAGTTTTTATCATAGCAGAACTTAGTGCCAATCACACAGGAAGTCTTGAAATGGCACTTCAAAGTATAAAAGCTGCCAAAAAAGCAGGTGCTGATGCGATAAAAATCCAAACTTACACTCCAGATAGCCTCACACTAAATAGCGATAAAGAAGATTTTATCATCAAAGGAGGACTTTGGGACAAAAGAAAACTTTACGAGCTTTATCAAAGTGCAAAAACCCCTTATGAATGGCATTCTCAAATCTTTGAAACCGCACAAAATGAAGGCATACTTTGTTTTTCAAGTCCCTTTGCTAAAGAAGATGTAGAATTTCTTAAACGCTTTGATCCTATAGCCTATAAAATCGCTTCTTTTGAAGCCAATGATGAAAATTTCGTGCGTTTAATCGCCAAAGAAAAAAAACCTACTATCGTTTCAACAGGCATTGCTACAGAAGAAGAACTTTTTAAAATCTGTGAAATTTTTAAAGAAGAAAAAAATCCTGACTTGATCTTTTTAAAATGCACTTCAGCTTATCCCGCTGCCATAGAAGATATGAATTTAAAAGGTATAGTAAGTTTAAAAGAAAAATTTAATGTTGAAGTGGGATTAAGCGATCATAGTTTTGGTTTTTTAGCACCTGTTATGGCAGTAGCACTTGGAGCTAGAGTGATAGAAAAGCATTTTATGTTAGATAAAAATATAGAAAGTGAAGACAGTAAATTTAGTCTTGATTTTGATGAATTTAAAGCTATGGTAGATGCAGTAAGACAAGCTGAAAGTGCTTTAGGCGATGATAAGTTAGACTTAGATGAAAAAGCTCTTAAAAACCGTGTTTTTGCAAGAAGCTTATACGCAAGTAAGGATATCAAAAAAGGTGAAATTTTCAGCGAAGAAAATGTAAAATCCGTGCGTCCCTCTTTTGGGTTGCATCCTAAATTTTATCAAGAACTTTTAGGAAAAAAAGCCAGTAAAGATATAAAATTTGGCGATGCTTTAAAACAAGGAGATTTCCAATGACCTTCACCCCTACCCAAAAAGAACTCTTTAACAAAAACATTGAGGCTTTAGGTAATATTCTTTTAAAAGAAAGTTTAAAAGAAATCAAGTCTAGTAAATTTGAACTTATCTTAGGTAAAGATAATCTAGATATCAATTTAAAAGATACAAGTATAAAAAATAATGGGGGGGGGTATAATGAAAATTTACTTTATCAAGATCCCATTAAAGAGTTGCAAGCTATGTTAAACACTTACAACGACAAATACCTACTTTATCCTGTATTGTATTTTTATGGTTTTGGAAATGGAGTTTTATTTAAAGCTTTATTACAAAATAAAAATCATCAGCATATTGTTGTTTTTGAAAAAGATATAGAAATCATTTGGATCATGTTTCATATCTTAGATTTTTCAAATGAATTGCAAAGTGCAAGATTGATGATTTTGGAAAATGATAAATTACAAACTCAAGATTATAATGAACTTTGTTCTTTTAAACCTTTCTTTCAATTTTCTAGAATTTATTTTTTAGAATTAATGAGTCATTATTATGAAAGATTTCATGAAGATGTTTTGGAGTTAAATAAAAAGCTAGTACAGTATTTTAAAGATTCTATTATTTCTCATGGTAATGATTCAACAGATACTCTTCAAGGCATAGAACAATTTGTTTATAACTTACCTCAAATGATCACTCATCCTAGTTATACAAAACTCCTTTCTAAAAGAAAAAATTTAAGTGATACAGCTATTATTGTTTCTACAGGACCATCTCTTACTAAACAACTTCCTTTGTTAAAAAAATATGCTAATACAGCTACGATTTTTTGTGCAGATTCTTCTTATCCTATTTTAGCTAAACATGATATCAAGCCTGATTATGTTTGCATGCTTGAAAGAAGTGAATTTACGGCTGAATTTTTTAATCATGATTTTGGGGAATTTGATAGGGATATTGTATTTATTTGTGCTGGTGTTGTTCATCCAAAGGCGATTGAGTATTTAAAGGGTAGAAATTTAGTCATCACTCAAAAAGTTCTTGGTTTACCATATTATATAAATCTTAAAGATTTTTCTTATGCTGCCGTAGGATTTAGCGTTGCACATATGTTAGCCTACCTAGCAACTTATCTCAATCATAAAAATATCATTTTCATAGGACAGGATTTAGCTTATGCTGAAAATGGCAATTCTCATCCTGATGATTATCAAAATTCAGCTAACTATGAAAGTCAAATGTATGAGCACATTTTAACCAAAGCTTATGGCGAGAAAGAAGAAGTTAAAACTCACGCTATATGGATTTTGTTTAAAAACTATTTTGAAAATGAAATAATTCCAAACACTATAAAAATGGGTATCACCACCTACAACTGCACCGAAGGTGGAGCAAGGATAGAAGGAACTATAGAAAAACCTTTTTTATGGGCTTGTGAGAATTTACTTGATAAAGATTTAAATAAACCTTTTGAAAAATTAGAACCTTTAAGTTTAAATAAACAAAATGAGTTTTTACTTAAGGCTTATTATAAAGTTTATCAAAGTATTAAGCATTGTAGAGATTTTAATAAAATTCTAAGTAATGATTTTGAAAATATACAAAGTATATATTTGAGTTTAAATGAAAAAGAAGAGGATATCAATTTAGCTATTGAAAAAATAGATGAGTTTAAAAACAAACTTGAAGATATAAAACAAATGCAAGATTTGTATGATATCTTGCAATCTTTATTCATACAATTTGAACTTAATCTTGCTAGAATTTATGTTTTAAATCCTAAAACCAAAGAAGATGCTTTTAATAAAAGTATTCTTTGGATAAAAGAACATTTAGAATTTATGGAATTAGTTTATGGACATATTAAAGCACAAGAAAATGCTTTGATTAAAAATATACTTCCTTTAGAAGAAAAACTTAAAGAAAGAAAATTAGATAAATGGATGGAAAGGGTGAGAAGGTGAGAAATATTTTAGTTACAGGTGCTGATGGTTTTATAGGTTCTCATCTTTGTGAAAGTTTGGTCAAAAAAGGTTTTAAAGTCAGAGCTTTAAGCCAATATAATTCTTTTAATTTTTGGGGACATTTAGAAAAAAGTCCTTTTTTAAAAGACATGGAAGTTATAAGCGGGGATTTAAGAGATAGCTTTTTTTGCGAAAAAATTACCAAAAACATAGATGCGATCTTTCATCTTGGTGCTTTAATCGCCATCCCCTACTCCTACGCAGCCCCACAAAGCTATGTGGATACCAATGTTAATGGTACTTTAAATATGCTCGAAGCAGCTAAAAAAAACAAGATTTCACATTTTATCCACACCTCAACAAGCGAAGTTTATGGTACGGCCTTTTATGTGCCTATCGATGAAAAACACCCTTTACAACCTCAAAGCCCTTATTCTGCAAGTAAGATCGCTGCAGATATGATGGCACTAAGTTATTATAATTCTTTTAATTTAAATGTCAATATTGCACGCCCTTTTAACACCTATGGCCCAAGACAAAGCGCAAGAGCCATCATACCTACCATCATCACACAAATTTTAAGCGGAGCAAAGGAAATCAAACTAGGAGATTTAAGCCCTAAAAGGGATTTAAATTTTGTGCTAGATACTTGTGAAGGTTTTATCTCTCTTTTAAATTTAAAACATTTTGGAGAAGTTTATAATATAGGCTCAGGAGTGGAATACTCCATGCAAGAAGTACTTGATCTCATACAAAAAATTTTAGATTCTAAGGTAAAAATCATCCAAGATGAGCAAAGATTGCGTCCTAAAAATAGCGAAGTTTTTAGACTTTGTTGCGATGCAAACAAGCTTAAAAAAGCTACAAATTGGCAAAGCAAAATAAGTCTAGAAGAAGGTTTAAGACAAAGTATAGAGTATTTTAAAGAAAATTTAGAAAATTATAAAAGTGAACTTTATAATGTTTGAAAAAGAAATTTCTTTTATAAAAAGTCTTTTCAATAAAGAAAATATCGCCCTACATGAGCCTTGCTTTATAGGCAATGAGAAAAAATATCTCTTAGAATGTATCGATAGCGGTTTTGTTTCAAGCGTAGGAGAATTTGTAACGCGTTTTGAAGAAGCTTTAAAAGAAAAAACCAAAGCACGCTTTGTCATCGCTACAAATACAGGCACAGCAGCCCTTCATATCGCTTTACTAGCCAATGGTATCGATGAAAACTGCGAAGTCATCACTCAAAGCATAAGCTTTGTCGCCACGGCCAATGCTATCGCTTACACAGGCGCAAAGCCCGTTTTTTTAGACATAGATGAAAATACTCTAAGTTTAAGTCCTAAGGCTTTAGAGCATTTTTTAGAAAATCAAACTTATCAAAAAAATGGTTTTAGCTATAACAAAACTACACATAAACCCATCAAAGCTTGTGTTATCATGCATACCTTTGGTTTAAGCGCTCATATCAAAGCCCTCAAAGAGCTTTGTGAAAAATACCGCATTCTTTTAATCGAAGATGCTGCAGAAGCCTTAGGAAGCACTTATGAAAATAAGGCCTTAGGCACTTTTGGAAAATGTGGAATTTTAAGCTTTAATGGCAATAAAATCATCACAGGCGGATGTGGTGGAGCGATACTAAGCGATGATGAAAATTTAGCTAAGCTTGCAAGACACCTTAGCACCACAGCCAAAATCCCCCATCCTTACGAATACGATCATGACATGATAGCTTATAATTACCGTCTTTGTAATGTAAACGCAGCGATCTTGCTTGCAGGACTTGAAAATTTAGAACCTTTTTTAGAAAACAAAAGAGAACTTGCTAAAATTTACAAGGATTTTTTTAAAAATCACGATAAATGCGAATTTATCGATGAAAAAAGCAATGAAAAAAGCAATTTTTGGCTCAATACCTTGCTTTTTAAGGATGAAAATTTAAGAAATATCTTTTTAGAAGAATGCTTGAAAAATAATATTTTTGTTCGCCCTGTATGGAAAAGCTTACCAAGTTTAAAAGCTTTTCAAGATTGTCAAAGCGATGAGCTTATAAATACCAAAAATTTAGAAAAACGCTTGGTTAATTTACCTAGCAGTGTCAGAAGAAAATAAACAATTTATGTTAAAATGAAAACTTTTTAAAATGGGAGCGTTAATGAAAAAATATATTAGCAATGAAGAAATTTCAAACAATTTGGGAAGCAATGAAAAAATTTGGGAACAAATTTTTTCTAAAAAAGAATGGGGCAAGTATCCAAGTGAAAATGTTATAAGATTTATAGCAAGGAATTTTTATAATGTGCAAGATAGAAGTAAAATCAATATTTTAGAACTTGGTTTTGGAACAGGAGCTAATTTATGGTTTTGTGCAAAAGAAGGTTTTAGTGTAAGTGGTATAGAATGGAGCAAAACAGGATTAGAGCGTTTTAAAGCTCGTATGAAAGATGAGAATTTAAGTGATAAAATCAAGCAAATTGAACTGGGTGATTATATCGATAAATTAGATAGTTTTAAAGATGATAGTTTTGATGCGTGGATGGATAATTATTCCTTAGCTTACAATGATTTTGATAAAACTAAAAAGATTATAGACAAAGCGATGAAAAAACTCAAAAAAGGTGGGAAATTTCTTTCTGTAACTCCAAGTCTTTACAATGATGGTTTTGAAAAAGATGAGAGTTTGGGGTATCATTTAGTAAAACCTACAAGTGGAAGTGATGCTTGCACAGGTATTATAAGGTATTGTGATGAAAAAGATTTACGAAAACTTTATGAGAGTGCAACCTATAGTATTAGTGATATAAAAATTCACATACAAAAAAATTTAACCAAACAATTAAATGAACTTTTTATAGTTGAAGGATATAAAATATGAATATATGGGAACAAATTTTTTCTAAAAAAGAATGGGGCAAGTATCCAAGTGAAAATGTTATAAGATTTATAGCAAGGAATTTTTATAATGTGCAAGATAGAAGTAAAATCAATATTTTAGAACTTGGTTTTGGAACAGGAGCTAATTTATGGTTTTGTGCAAAAGAAGGTTTTAGTGTAAGTGGTATAGAATGGAGCAAAACAGGATTAGAGCGTTTTAAAGCTCGTATGAAAGATGAGAATTTAAGTGATAAAATCAAGCAAATTGAACTGGGTGATTATATCGATAAATTAGATAGTTTTAAAGATGATAGTTTTGATGCCATTATAGATGTGGCATCGCTTTGTTGCAACGATAGAGAAAAGTCAAAAAATATTTTCACAAAAGCCGTTAGAAAACTTAAAAAGGGTGGCAAGTTTTATTCTAGTGCTTTATCCAAGCAAGTTTTTGGATATGAAGCTGACAAAGGAGATTTTTTCGAGCCAAATCACGGAATTTACATCAAAATGGGTTCTTTGCGTTTTGATGATGAAAAAAGCTTAAAAGAACTTTATAAAGAATTAAAATGTATCAATTTTTATACCCAAACCTTAAAGGATAAGCAAAGTATCAAAGAAGAAATTTTAATCTTTGAAGGTGAAAAAAGCTCTACAGAAGCTATGGGGGGGGGGATTATCAAAAACAAGGCTTTGGAAAATGAGTAAAATTCTACTTGAAAAATTAGATGATCATTTCTTTTGTGATGATTTTGGCGAGGACATTTATTTTCAAAAAGAATATGCAAAATTTTATGGAAAAGTTTTTGAATTTGTTTATAAAGAAAATGGAAATTTTTTAAAAATTGTAGCCAATAAAAAAAGTATAAAGAATACTTCTTTTTTTGATTTGCAAAGTCCTTATGGGTATGGTGGAATTTATAGCAATAGCATGGATAAAGCCTTTTTAACGAGAGCTTTAGAGAATTTAAGACAGCGTGCTTTGAAGGAAAATATCGTTGCTTTTTTTATAAGATTTCATCCTTTTGATAAAAATTTAAGTTTTTATGAAAAAAAGCTTGATTTTTTCTTAAAAGAAAGAAAGATAGTCATAGTGCCAATCTATAAAAATTTAGAACAAATCAGAGCCAATTATAGTCCAAGAATAAAAACTTATGTGAAAAAAGCAAGAAAAGAACTTGAAATTTCAAAGGCAAAGGCAAGTGATGCTAAGGATTTTAAAAGACTTTACGATGAAACCATGAGAAGAAATCAAGCAGGTGAGTTTTATTTTTTTGATGATGATTATTTTAAAGAGCTTTTTAATTTTAAACAAAGCTTAATCTTAAAAGCAAGTTATAGGGGTGAAATTTTAGCCTATGCTAGTTTTTTCTTAGGTAAGAAATTTGCCTACTATCATCTTAGTGCAAATAAAAATGAAAAAAATGCCAATGCGGCTTTACTTGATTTTTCTTTTGAACTTTGTTTAAACAAAAATATTGATTTTATCCTACTTGGCGGTGGGGTGAAGGATGATGATAATTTGTTTTATTTTAAGCAAAAATTTTCAACACTTGAAAGCTTTTTTTACATAGGTGGGATAGTTTTTGATGTTTTAAATTATAAAAAATTTTGTAAAGATTATAAAAATAATTTTTTCCTCAAATACCGCAATGGGGGGGGGTAGTTATTTTTACAATCTTTATATGGAGTAAAAATGAAATATTGTGATTATTGTGTTATGCCAGATACCAGACCCGGACTTAAATTTTTTAAAGATGAAAATGGCAAAAATATATGCAGTGCTTGTGTTAATCATAAAAATAAAGAAAATATTGATTATAAAGCAAGATTTAAAGAGCTTGAAGCCTTATGCGATAAATACCGCAGAATGAATGGAAAATTTGAATATGATTGTGCTATTGCCGTAAGTGGAGGTAAAGATTCGCATTTTCAAGTGCATATCATGAAAGAAAAACTTGAAATGAATCCTATTCTTTTTAGCGTTGAAGATAATTTCACCATGACTGAAGCAGGTAAGAAAAATCTTAAAAATTTAAGTGAAACTTTTGGTTGTCATATCATTAGCTTAAAACCTGATATCAAAACTCAAAAAAAAGTTATGCTAAAAACCTTTGAAAAATATGGAAAACCCACTTGGTTTATTGATAGACTGATTTACAGCTATCCTTTTGCTATGGCTTTAAAATTTAATACACCTTTATTGGTTTATGGAGAAAATGTTAGTTATGAATATGGAGGTAGTGATACCGAAGAAACTCCTAGCGCCAAAGAAATATTTTTAAATGGTGTAGCTAGTGATTTAGATATAAATGAATTTATAGACGATGAAATCAAAGAAGAAAATTTGCAACTTTTTTTCAATCCAAGCAAAGATAAACTCGATAAACTTGATCCTATTTATCTGAGCTATTTTATAAAATGGAATTCTTACTCAAATTATATCTTTGCTAAAAGTCGTGGATTTAGCGATTTGCAAGATGAGTGGGATAGAAGTCATTGTGCAGAAAATTTTGATCAAGTTGATAGTATAGGCTATATCCTACACGCTTGGATGAAATATCCCAAATTTGGTCATGCTATGGCAAGTGATTATGCAGCTCGTTTTGTGCGCTATGGGCTTTTAAGCAGAAAAGAAGCCATTGAACTCGTGCAAAAAAGAGATCATAAGCTTGACAATAAATGTGTTGAAGATTTTTGCAACTTCATAGGTATTAGCAAAACCACATTTTGGAAAATAGTAGAAAAACACTATAATATGGATTTATTTTATAAAAATGATTTTGGAGAATTTAAATTAAAAAATAAATTACAATAAAAATATAAAGGAAAGAAATGCAAAACTCATTAGAAACTTATACAATGAAATATAATGAAAATGGATACGGATTACTTTTTCCAGATGCTCATGTAGTACGTTTTTATGAAAGAATTTTAAAATACAAACTAAATAAAATAAATGGAAATTTACTTGATTTTGGTTGTGGCAATGGTGTACATTCAGCGTATTTTCAAAGCAAAGGGTTTAAAACCTTCGGAATAGATATAGTTCCAAGTTTAAAAGAAATTTGGGAGCAAAATATTAGGGGGGGGGGATATTGTAAAATTATAGAACCAAATTCTAGTATCAAAGGACTTTTTGATGAAAATATGGATATCATCTTTGCAAATCAAAGTCTTTACTATATACCCTTAAAAGAACTTAAACAAAATATTTTAGAATTTTACGAACTTTTAAACACGGGTGGAATACTTTTTGCTACAATGATGAGCAAGAAAAATTATTATTTTTCCCACAGTCAAAAAGAAGAAAAAAATGGCTTGAGTAAAGTTGAAATTAATGGAAGATTAAATGAAACAAGCTTTATACATTTTATTGATAAAGCCCAAGATCTAGAAAATCTTTTTCAACCTTTTGAAACTTTATTTTTAGGAGATTATGATCCTATTAATTTTTATAATTTTGAAGGATCAGCACACCATTACATTTATGTAGGTATTAAAAAATAAAATTTTGCCTTTATTTTAAGGCAAAATAAAGGCAAAACTATGAAAAAAACTCTTATCATCGCAGAAGCAGGGGTTAATCACAATGGTGATTTAAATTTGGCTAAAAAGTTAATAGAAGTCGCAGCAGACTCAGGGGCTGATTTTGTTAAATTTCAAAGTTTTAAAGCCAAAAACTGCATCAGTATAAAGGCTAAAAAAGCACCCTATCAGCTTAAAACCACAGCTAGCGATGAGAGTCAACTTCAAATGGTGCAAAAACTTGAACTCGATCTTAAAGCTCACAAAGAGCTTATCTTGCACGCAAAAAAATGCAATATCGCCTTTCTTTCTACTCCTTTTGATCTTGAAAGTGTAGATCTTTTAAATGAGTTAGGCTTAAAAATCTTTAAAATTCCAAGCGGAGAAATCACCAATCTACCCTATCTTAAAAAAATTGCAAAACTTGATAAAAAAATCATACTTTCAACCGGCATGGCAAATTTAGGCGAGATAGAACAAGCTTTAAATGTGCTTTGCAAAAACGGTACTAAACGCCAAAACATCACTCTTTTACACTGCACTACAGAATACCCTGCCCCTTTTGATGAGGTCAATCTGAAAGCCATGCAAAGCTTAAAAGATGCTTTTAAACTTGATGTGGGCTATTCTGATCACACAAGGGGCATACACATTTCCCTAGCTGCGGTTGCCTTAGGAGCTTGTGTGATAGAAAAGCATTTTACCCTAGATAAAAATATGTCAGGACCTGATCATAAAGCAAGTTTAGAACCTCAAGAACTAAAAATGCTTTGCACCCAAATAAGACAAATACAAAAGGCAATGGGTGATGGCATAAAAAAAGCAAGTAAAAGCGAACAAAAAAATATCAACATAGTAAGAAAAAGTTTAGTCGCTAAAAAAGATATCCAAAAAGGAGAAATTTTTAACGAAGGAAATCTTACTACCAAACGCCCCGCAAATGGTATAAGTGCTATGAGATATGAAGAGTTTTTAGGTAAAATTGCTACTAAAAACTACAAAGAAGATGAGCTTATCCGTGAGTAAAAGAAAAATTTGTATAGTCAGTGCAACAAGGGCTGAATGGTATCTTTTAAGAAATTTATGTCATGAAATTCAAAACGATAAAGATCTAAGCCTTCAAATCATCGCTACAGGAGCACATTTAAGCCCTGAGTTTGGACTCACTTATAAAGAAATAGAAAAAGAATTTAAAATCACTAAGAAAATTCCTATCCTACTTGCAAATGATGATAAAATAAGCCTTTGCAAAAGCATGAGTTTAGCTTTTAGTGCTTTTAGCGATGCTTTTGAAGACTTAAAACCTGATATGGTGGTAATTTTAGGCGATCGTTATGAAATGCTTAGCGTAGCAAGTGTATGTCTTTTGATGCACATACCTTTAGTGCATTTATGTGGCGGGGAGCTTACTTTAGGGGCTATTGATGATAGTATAAGACACAGCATTTCAAAAATGTCACATTTACATTTTGTAAGTCATGAAATTTATAAAAAAAGGCTTTTGCAACTTGGAGAAGAAGAAAAAAGGGTTTTTAATATAGGTTCTTTAGCTTCTACTATCATAAAAAATATGAATTTTTTAAACAAAAAAGATTTAGAAAAAGCCTTAGAAATGAAACTAGATAAAGAACTTTACTTAATCACTTATCATCCTTTAACCTTAAATGTAAAAAATACTCAAAAAGAGATTAAAACCTTACTTAAAAAACTTGACACCCTTAAAAACGCAAGTTTGATTTTTACCAAAGCAAATGCCGATGAAAATGGACTTTTAATCAATGAAATTTTGCAAAATTACTGCCAAAAAAACTCACACAAGGCTAAACTTTTTGATAATCTTGGCTCACAAAAATACCTAAGTCTTATGAAAATAGCCAAAGCCATGATAGGCAATTCTTCAAGCGGTATTAGTGAAAGTCCTTTTTTTAAAACTCCTTGCATTAATATAGGCGATAGACAAAAAGGGCGTTTAAGAACTCAAAATATCATTGATTGCGAAATCAACGATCTTGATCAAGCTTTTGAAAAATTAGAAAGCAAAGAATTTAAACAAAATTTAAAAAATTTTAAAAACCCTTATGATAATGATAAAAATCCCAATAAATTCATAAAAACTTGCCTAAAAAATGCAAATTTAGATACAATTTTACATAAAAATTTCATCGATTTATAAGGCTTAGTGTGGATATAAACAAACTCAAACTCACCCCTGATTCAAGCATAGAAGAAGCTTTAAAAATAGTCGGGCAAGAACGCGTTAGACTAGGCATTATAGTTGATAAAAAGGATAAATTTTTAGGAGTCATTAGCGATTCAAACATCAGAAAAGCTTTAATTAGTGGCAAAACTTTAAAAGATAGTATCAAGGATATTTACACTAAAAATCCCATCACCATAAAAGAAAACACAAGCAAAGAACAGCTTTTAAAAATTTCTGCTAAAACCGATATTTATGATTTTCCTGTTTTAGATGAAAAAGGGCAAATTCTTTCCATAAAATCTGTCTCATCGCTCTTAAAAGCCAATCCAAACTCCATTATCATCATGGCTGGTGGCTTAGGCTCTCGCTTAAAAGAGCTGACTAAAGATACTCCAAAACCCATGCTAAAAGTAGGCAAAAAGCCTATTTTAGAAAGTATAGTCCAAAGGCTTAAAAATCAAAATTTTGAAAATTTTATCTTTTGTGTGAATTATAAAAAACAAATCATAGAAGATTATTTTCAAAAAGGGCAAAAATTTGGGGTTAAAATTTCTTATATTAAAGAGCGTAAAAAACTAGGCACAGCAGGAGCTTTAAGCCTTATAAAACAAGAATTTAAAGAAAGTTTTATCGTTATGAATGCAGACATTTTAACCGAGCTTGATTTTAATGATCTTTTAAAAGCGCATAAAAAATCAAAAGCTTTAATGAGCGTTTGCGTGCGTGAGTTTGAGCAACAAATTCCTTATGGAGTGATCACTCAAAAACAAGGTTTTATAGAAAATATAGAAGAAAAACCTACCCAAAAATTCCTAGTAAGTGCGGGGATTTATGTACTTGAAAATGAAATTTTAAATTTAATTGCTAAAAATGAATACCTAGATATGCCAGAACTCATCAAACTCGCTCTGCAAAAAGGTAAGGTAAATACCTATATCATCAATGATTATTGGATCGACATTGGAAGGCCAGATGAGTTTTTAAAAGCCAATGAGGATTTTAAATGAAAGTCTTAATCATAGGCTTTGGAAGCATAGGAAAAAAGCATTTTTTAGCCTTAAAAAATTTAAAGTATGAAGTAAGTTTGCTTTCTTTAAGTGCTAAAAAAGAAGAGTTTGAAAAAACTCAAATCTATCGTTCCTTAAAAGAATGTCATTTAAATGAATTTGATCTTTTTATCATCGCAAATATCACCACAGAGCATTTTAACACCTTAAAAGCTTTAAATGAGCTCGTAAAAGATAAAATCATACTCGTAGAAAAACCTTTATTTGAAAAGGTGCAAAATTTCACAAGCTCAAAAAATCACATTTATGTAGCGTATTTACTGCGTTTTCATCCTGTGATTGTAGCTTTAAAAAAACTTTTAAAAGGTGAAAAAATTTATTTTGCTAGTTTGGTTTGCAATTCTTATTTGCCCCATTGGAGGGCTTTAGACTACAGGCAAAATTACAGCGCTAAAAAAGAGCTAGGTGGTGGGGTTTTACTCGATCTTTCTCATGAAATCGATCTAGCCTTTTTTCTTTTTGGAAACTTAGAGCTTATATACTCCCAAAATGCTAAAATTTCAGAGCTTGACATAACAAGCGATGATTTTGCCTTTTTGGCTTTAAAAAATTCACAAGAAGCTAAAATTCATATAGAATTAGACTATTTTTCTAAATTTAACAAAAGAGAAATTACCATTCACACTTTAGAAAAAAGCTTTAAAGCCGATTTAATAAACAATAAAATCGAAATTTATCACAAAGATCAAAGTCAAAAAATCTTAAATTTTGAAAACGATACGATAAAAACCCTTCAAAATTTACATCAAGCAATCTCTGAAAAAGACAAAGAACTTTGCGATCTTAAGCAAGCTTTAAAAGTACTTGAACTTTGTGATGAAGTAAGGAAAAAAAATGGCTGAAATTTTATGCACCATTTGTGCTAGAGGTGGAAGTAAAGGCGTTAAAAACAAAAATATTAGAAAGATTAACGAACTTGAAATGATAGCTTATAGCATCATACAAGCTCAAAATTCAAAGCTTTTTAAACACATAGTCATAAGTACTGATAGTGATGAAATCGCAAGTGTAGCCCAAAAATACGATGCTGAAGTTTTTTTTAAAAGAGAAGCCCATCTTGCCAATGATCAGGCTGCAAAACTTCCTGTCATGCGTGATGCCTTGCTAAGAAGTGAAGAGCACTTTAAAACGCGTTTTGAAACTCTCATAGACTTAGATGCTTCAGCCCCGCTTCGCTCAAGCCTTGATATAAAAAAAGCTTATGAAAGTTTTGTTAAAAATGATAATTCCAATCTCATCACCGCAGTTCCTGCTAGACGCAATCCTTATTTTAACCTCGTAGAAATACAAAATAACAAGGTAGTAAAATCCAAAGAAGGAAATTTTACCACTCGCCAAAGTGCCCCAAAATGCTACGATATGAACGCTAGTATTTATATCTTTAAAAGGGATTATCTTTTAGAAAATGATAGTGTTTTTGGAGAAAAAACAGGGCTTTTTGTAATGGATGAAAGCACGGCTTTTGATATTGATAGCGAGCTTGATTTTAAAATCGTAGAGTTTTTAATCTCTTTAAAAAATTTATCTCCAAAGGATTTTTAATGCTTGAAAATAAGATCATCTTTGTAACAGGAGCTTGCGGACGCATAGGTAAAGCGCTTTGCAAAAAAATACTTCTTAGCAAAGGTATCCCTATACTCGCAGATATCAACAAAGAATGCTTAAATAAATTGCAAGAAAATTTAGAAACAAATTTTAAAACAAAACTTTTAAGCTTAGAACTTGACATCACCAAACAAGAAAGTTTACAAATTGCCCTTCAAAAAAGTCAAGAAAGATACGGCAAAATCGATGCTTTTGTTAACTCAAGCTATCCTTTTGGCAAAGATTGGGGTAAAACGCCTTATTATGAACTCAAATACGAACAAATTTGTGAAAGTTTAAATTTACATTTAGCAGGCTTTATGCTGGCTGCTCAAGAATTTGTGAAATTTTTTAAACAACAAGGCTATGGCAATATCATCAATCTTAGCTCCATCATGGGAGTTTATGCGCCAAAATTTGAAAACTATGAAGGCACTTCCATGCAAAGCTCTTTAGAATATAGCGTGATAAAAGCAGGGATTAACCACATGGGTACTTGGCTAGCTAAAGAGCTTTTTAATCAAAACATACGCGTTAATACCCTAGCAAGCGGGGGAATTTTAGACAATCAAAACGAACTTTTTTTAAAAGCTTATAGAAAATGTTGTGCGAGTAAAGGCATGTTAGATGCAGATGATATATGTGGAACTTTGGTGTTTTTGCTTAGTGATGAGAGTAGATTTATCACAGGGCAAACCTTAGTGGTAGATGATGGATGGGGCTTATGATGACCTTCACCCCTACTCAAAAAGAACTCTTTAACAAAAACATTGAGGCTTTAAGTAATATTCTTTTAAAAGAAAGTTTAAAAGAAATTAAATCAAGTAAATTTGAACTTATCTTAGGTAAAGATAATCTAGATATCAATCTAAAAGATACAAGTGATAATACTTTTCTTTATGAAAATGTTATTGATGAATTAAACTCTATGCTAAATACTTATAATGATAAATATCTACTTTATCCTGTATTATATTTTTATGGTTTTGGAAATGGAATTTTATTTAAAGCTTTATTGCAAAATAAAAATCATCAGCATATTGTTGTTTTTGAAAAAGATATAGAAATCATTTGGATCATGTTTCATATCTTAGATTTTTCAAATGAATTGCAAAATTCAAGATTGATGATTTTGCAAACAAGTTCTTTGGATATAGAATTTTTTTCTAATTTTTGCTCTAGCAAACCTTTCTTTCAATTTTCTAGAATTTATTTTTTAGAACTGATGAGTCATTATTATGAAAGATTTCATGAGGATGTTTTAGAATTGAATAAGAAATTAGCAGAAACTTTTAAATATTCTATTGTTTCTCATGGTAATGATCCTCTGGATGCTCTTCAAGGCATAGAGCAATTTGTTTATAACTTACCTCAAATGATCACTCATCCTAGTTATACAAAACTCCTTTCTAAAAGAAAAAATTTAAGTGATACAGCTATTATTGTTTCTACAGGACCATCTCTTACTAAACAACTTCCTTTGTTAAAAAAATATGCTAATAAAGCTACAATTTTTTGTGCCGATAGTGCTTATCCTATTTTGGCTAAACATGATATCAAGCCTGATTATGTTTGCATGCTTGAAAGAAGTGAATTTACGGCTGAATTTTTTAATCATGATTTTGGGGAATTTGATAGGGAGGTTTGTTTTATTATTAAATCTGTAGTACACCCTAATGCCATAAATTACCTAACCAAAAAAACCGATAATTTTACCCTAGTTTCAACCTATGCAAGTTTTATAAATTATTTAAAACTGGATCATTTTGGGTATTTTAATATGGGATTTAGCGTTGCACATATGGCTTGTTATCTTTCTTTGCATTTAAAACATAAAAACATCATTTTCATAGGACAGGATTTAGCCTATGCAAAAAATGGTAATTCTCATCCTGATGATTATCAAAACTCAGCCACCTATGAAAGTAAGGCGCATGAACCTATTTTAACTAAGGCTTATGGGGGGAAAGGAGAAGTTAAAACTCATCATGTTTGGCTTATGTTTAAACAAAATTTAGAACAAGACATAGAAAAAATACAAAAATATTTAGATACTAAAGTTTACAACTGCACCGAAGGGGGAGCAAGGATAAAAGGAGCCATAGAAAAACCTTTTCTTTGGGCTTGTGAGAATTTACTTGATAAAGATTTAAATAAACCTTTTGAAAAATTAGAACCTTTAAGTTTAAATAAACAAAATGAGTTTTTACTTAAGGCTTATTATAAAGTTTATCAAAGTATTAAGCATTGTAGAGATTTTAACGATAATTTTATTAAAGTTTATGATAAAATAAAAAACTCTTTTATGAGTTTACAAAATTCTCAAAAAAATGAAATTTTTATTCAAGAAATTATTCAAGATATAGACAAAACCAAAACTCAAATAGATGAACTTTACAATACTCAAAAAGATTTGATACAAATTTTAGGTCCTTTACTGACACAATTTGAACTTAATCTTGCTAGAATTTATGTTTTAAATCCTAAAACCAAAGAAGATGCTTTTAATAAAAGTATTCTTTGGATAAAAGAACATTTAGAATTTATGGAATTAGTTTATGGACATATTAAAGCACAAGAAAATGCTTTGATTAAAAATATACTTCCTTTAGAAGAAAAACTTAAAGAAAGAAAATTAGATAAATGGATGGAAAGGGTGAGAAGGTGAGAGAAGAGCTTTTTTTAAAAAATACTCAAGCTTTGTTTGAGGTCGATGAGTTGTTAGCTTGTAGACTGAGATCACTTAAATACTTAACTTTTGCACTTATCCAAGATGAAAATGGAATAAATTTTAAAAAAGATGATATTTTTCTTTATGAAAATCCCAATAAAGAGCTTTTGGAAAACCTTACTCTGTTTAAAACCGAATATAACAAATATCCTGTTTTGTTTTTTTATGGCTTTGGAAATGGAATGTTTTATAAAACTTTATGTAAAAACAAACAACATAAACACATTATCATTTTTGAAGACAATCTTGAAATTTTAACTTTAGCTTTTCATTTATTTGATTTTAGCGAAGAATTAAAAAAAGAACAACTAATACTTTTTTATACTCCAAATATTAATACAGCACAACTCACCACACTTTTTACTTATGAAATCATTCAAAAAAGTGTAAAAATTTTTAATCTTTTCATCCATAGTGATTTTTATCAAAATTTCCAAAATACACAAATACAAAATACAAATGCCCAGCTCATAGAAATGATACGATTTATCGTTTTAAACAAAGGTAATGATCCGCATGATTCTTTAGTTGGAATCAAACATACCCTAGACAATCTCCCTAAAATGTTAAATCATGGAATTTTTCAAGAATTTCTCAAAGAAAGAAGAGCTAAGGTTAAAAATGCTATCATTGTTTCTACAGGACCATCTCTTACTAAACAACTTCCTTTATTAAAAAAGTATGCTAATAAAGCTACGATTTTTTGTGCAGATAGTGCTTATGTTATCCTTGGAAAATACGGTATAAAGCCTGATTATGTTTGCATGCTAGAACGTGATGATATAGTTTCTAAATGTTTTGATAATGATTTTGGCGATTTTAACAAAGGCATACTTTTTATACTTGCTTCTGTAGTTCATAAAGAAGTATTAGATTTTTTAGAAAAAGATCAAAGAACTTATATGCTTGTACATCGCCCTTTAAATTTTGCAGCTAGTTTAAAACTTGATGAATATGGATATCTTGGAGTAGGACACAGTGTTTCAAATATGATCTATGAACTAGCCGGAGCCTTAAGATTTGAAAATATCATTTTTATAGGACAAGATTTAGCTTATAGCGAGGATGGAAGTTCACATCCTAAAGAGCATATACATGGAAGTCAAGGTGAAGAAATCAGAGGAGAAAAATATACACTAGCTTATGGAGGAAAAGGCAAAGTAAGAACTCAACTCACTTGGAATTTATTTCGTCAAGCTTTTGAAAAAGATATATTTTGGGCAAAAGAAAAACTCAATATCACCACCTACAACTGCACCGAAGGTGGAGCAAGAATAGAAGGAACTATAGAAAAACCTTTTTTATGGGCTTGTGAGAATTTACTTGATAAAGATTTAGATAAACCTTTTGATTTTCCAAATTTTCTAGATAAAAAACTAGCCGAAAATAAACTAGAAAAAACAAAAAAATATCTCCAAAAAAGCATTTTAGAATCTAAAGAATTTATAAAAAAAACTCAAACTCAGCTTCAAAAGCTTAGATACACTTTAGAAAAAAATGACAAAGATTTTCAAACTCTTGAAAAAATCAAAAATGATCTTTTAAATCTTTTTAAAGAATTTAAAAAACTCAAGCTTTTTAATGAACTTTGTCAAGCTATTTATTTTCATAACGAATGCGAAATTTTAAAATTTGAAGTTTTAAACATAAATAAGCAAAAAGAAAATTTAATAGACTTTTTGAAAATACAACACAATTGGTTTATCCAAGGTTTAGGATACCTTGATGCTCAAAACCAAACCATAGAAAAAAGTTTAGAAAATTGGAATTTTGACGATATAGCTAAAAAATAATTAGGATTTCCAATGACCTTCACCCCTACCCAAAAAGAACTCTTTAACAAAAACATTGAGGCTTTAGGTAATATTCTTTTAAAAGAAAGTTTAAAAGAAATCAAGTCTAGTAAATTTGAACTTATCTTAGGTAAAGATAATCTAGATATCAATTTAAAAGATACAAGTATAAAAAATAATGGGGGGGGGTATAATGAAAATTTACTTTATCAAGATCCCATTAAAGAGTTGCAAGCTATGTTAAACACTTACAACGACAAATACCTACTTTATCCTGTATTGTATTTTTATGGTTTTGGAAATGGAGTTTTATTTAAAGCTTTATTACAAAATAAAAATCATCAGCATATTGTTGTTTTTGAAAAAGATATAGAAATCATTTGGATCATGTTTCATATCTTAGATTTTTCAAATGAATTGCAAAGTGCAAGATTGATGATTTTGGAAAATGATAAATTACAAACTCAAGATTATAATGAACTTTGTTCTTTTAAACCTTTCTTTCAATTTTCTAGAATTTATTTTTTAGAATTAATGAGTCATTATTATGAAAGATTTCATGAAGATGTTTTGGAGTTAAATAAAAAGCTAGTACAGTATTTTAAAGATTCTATTATTTCTCATGGTAATGATTCAACAGATACTCTTCAAGGCATAGAACAATTTGTTTATAACTTACCTCAAATGATCACTCATCCTAGTTATAAAGAATTACTTTCTAAAAGAAAAAATTTAAGTGATACAGCTATTATTGTTTCTACAGGACCATCTCTTACTAAACAACTTCCTTTGTTAAAAAAATATGCTAATACAGCTACGATTTTTTGTGCAGATTCTTCTTATCCTATTTTAGCTAAACATGATATCAAGCCTGATTATGTACTTTCTTTAGAAAGGATTCCTTTAACTTCTGAATTTTTTAATAATGATTTTGGGGAATTTGATAGGGATGTTTTGTTTGTTTGTGTAAGTTGGGTCTATCCACAAACTATAAAATATCTTCAAAAAAATAATAGAAATTTCATGCTTATTTCAAGACCTTCTGATTTCATTAAAAATATTAATTTTCATCAATATGGCTATGTAGGCTATGGGCCAAGCGTTGCACATATGGCTTATGAATTTGCAACTCATCTAAACTATAAAAATATCATTTTCATAGGACAAGATTTAGCTTATGCTAAAGATGGATTTTCTCATACCAAAGATTATAGCAATCTTGATAAACATGAAGGACATTTTCAAAGAGATAAGGGAAAATTTCAATGTCTAGCCTATGGAGGCAACGGAAAGGTTGAAAGTTCAGGAATTTGGACTATGTTTAGATTCTCTTTGCAAAATACCATTTCAAGAAATATTATTTCAACCACCTACAACTGCACCGAAGGTGGAGCAAGGATAGAAGGAACTATAGAAAAACCTTTTTTATGGGCTTGTGAGAATTTACTTGATAAAGATTTAAATAAACCTTTTGAAAAATTAGAACCTTTAAGTTTAAATAAACAAAATGAGTTTTTACTTAAGGCTTATTATAAAGTTTATCAAAGTATTAAGCATTGTAGAGATTTTAATAAAATTCTAAGTAATGATTTTGAAAATATACAAAGTATATATTTGAGTTTAAATGAAAAAGAAGAGGATATCAATTTAGCTATTGAAAAAATAGATGAGTTTAAAAACAAACTTGAAGATATAAAACAAATGCAAGATTTGTATGATATCTTGCAATCTTTATTCATACAATTTGAACTTAATCTTGCTAGAATTTATGTTTTAAATCCTAAAACCAAAGAAGATGCTTTTAATAAAAGTATTCTTTGGATAAAAGAACATTTAGAATTTATGGAATTAGTTTATGGACATATTAAAGCACAAGAAAATGCTTTGATTAAAAATATACTTCCTTTAGAAGAAAAACTTAAAGAAAGAAAATTAGATAAATGGATGGAAAGGGTGAGAAGGTGAGAAAAAAGGAAATTAATTTTGAAAAAAATATCAAAGCTTTAAGTGGCTCTGAGTATGATAATCTACGCAAAAAGCTTCAAGATCTTAAAGAACTTAAACATTTTAGTTTTACCCAAGGAAAAGATAATCTTGATATCAATATCATCAAAAAAAGAAATTTAAAAAAAATGTATCAAGATCCCATCAAAGAACTTGAAAAAAATTTAGAATATTTTAAAGATTTTACACGCTATCCTGTGCTTTTTTTTTATGGTTTTGGAAATGGAATTTTATATAAAATTCTACTTCAAAATCAAGCACTTAAAAGAATAATCATCTTTGAAAAAGAATTAGAACTTATCTTTTTGGCTTTAAATTTCATAGATTTTAGCAAAGATTTAAGCTTAGGGCGACTCATTATTTTACATCATGATGATATTAATCTTCCTAAAATGGATAAAGTTTTTCGTTTGATAGGGGATTTGTTTTATCGTTCTTATAACCTACACATTGCTAATGATTTTTATGAACACTATAAAGAAGATATTTTAAAACTTAATAAACTCAATATGCAAATCATCAAAAATCACAATCTTATGCGTGGAAATGATCCTAAAGATGCCATGCAAGGTATAGAACAATTTGTTTATAATCTTCCTGAAATGATTACCCATCCTAGTTATAAAGAATTACTTTCTAAAAGAAAGGGTATAAGTGATACAGCTATCATTGTTTCTACAGGACCATCTCTTACTAAACAACTTCCTTTGTTAAAAAAATATGCTAATAAAGCTACAATTTTTTGTGCGGATTCTTCTTATCCTATTTTAGCTAAACATGGTATAAAGCCTGATTATGTTTGCATGTTGGAACGCGATGAAATAGTAGCTGAATGTTTTAATAATGATTTTGGGGAATTGGATAAAGATATTATTTTTTTAATTGCTTCCTTGGTGCATAAAAAAACCATTTCTTATCTTGAAAAAAATCAAAGAAAATACATTTTAATTATAAAAGGCCAGCCTTTTGCTAGATACTTGGAACTAGACGATTATGGATATATTAACGCGGGTATGAGTGTATCTCATATGGCTTACGAACTGGCTGAAAATTTAGGACATAAAAACATCATTCTCATAGGTCAGGATTTAGCTTATGCCAAAGATGGACAAACACACTCTCAAGGTTTTATCCATGCTAATTTACATAATGGAGACTATGAAAGGGACTTAGATAGATTTAGCACTACAGCTTATGGAGGAAATGGAAAAGTTCAAAGTTCTGAAATTTGGACACTTTTTAGACAAATTTTTGAAAATTTCATTGCTTTTAGCAAAAGTAAAACTTATAATTGCACCGAAGGAGGTGCTAGAATAGAAAGCGCTATAGAAAAACCTTTTAAAGAACTTTGTGAAGATTTACTCGAAAATAAAAAAGATAAAAAATTTAAAAAATTACAAGTTTTAAATACTAAAGAACAAGTAAAACTCGGATTAAAAATCTATCAAAAAATCAAAAAAAATATGAATCTATCCTTGAATTTTAAAAAAGAGTGTAAAAAAGTTCAAAAACAAATTCACAATCTTACCCATGGAAAAAACAAGCTCTCTCTTGAACAAATAAATCAAAATATAGACAAAATCAAAGAAAAACTTTCAAATAAAAAATATCTCTTTTTGCAAGAAATTTTAGGCCCTACTTTACATCATGAACAAAGTATATTAACGCCTTTATATCTTAAAAATATCAAAGATGAATCTGATAAACAAAATAAACTTTTTGCTTGGGTTTATGCGCACGAAGCTTTGATGGAAAATATCATAGAACTTTTAGAAGCTCAAGATAAAAGACTTAAAATCGCTATTTTACCTTTGCAAGACTTCTTAGAAAAGAAAAAAGCACTTTAAAAGCTTAGATGCATAAAAGCATCTAAGAAATTATTGAAGAAGTTTTAAAACATTTTGCTGCACTGCATTAGCCTGACTCATAGCATAAGAACCTGACTGTGCAAGGATGTTATATTTAGAAAAATTTGCACTTTCAGCTGCAAAATCTACATCTCTTATGGTTGATTCGGCTGCTTTAACATTTACCTGAGTTACAGTGATGTTGTTTATAGTCACTTGAAGTTGATTTTGCACTGAACCAATGTCGGCTCTGATTTGATCAAGATTTGTTGTAGCTGTTTCAGCTATATCCATCACAGCCATAGCACCTTTAAGTGTAGTTACACCTGCTGTTTCATCTTTTACTCCAAAAGCAGTTGTTTTCATAGTTGCAAACTGAGAAAGATTTGATCCTGATGAAAAACCTGAACCTGCAGAAACATTATATACCTTAGAAAGTTGCGAAGCAGCTGAAATAGTTGTTGCATTAGCAGTAAGTACAGCAGAATAATTTTTGGTACTACCTACAGAATAACCTGAACCTGCCGAAAATCCACTTCCTGCAGCACTCATATAAGCACTGACAGAAGAATAAGCTAACACAACTCCTTTGTTTACAGAACCAAATCCCATAGCATCAGCGATATTAGCATCAAATCTTCCTTTTGATTCTCTTAAAGAAACAGAAGCTTGAGAGATAAATTGAGTTGTGCCAAAGCCTGCAGAAGAAAGACTGTTACCGCTGATTAAAATATCTTTACCATCATTTTTAACTAAAGACAAGCGGCCATAGTTTTCTTTCATATCAGTATTGATAAAGGCACCTCCACCTATATTACCATCGATTTTAATCCCTCTTCCTTCTCTTGAGCTAAGCAAAAGCTGTCCATTAGCATCGATTGAAGCTTCAACTCCAGTGGTATCTTTAACCGAATTGATTGCAGCAACTAAGGCTCCATTAGCATCACCATCTTTGTAATCTACTTGACCAATTTTTACCCCATTGATAGCAAAATCATCTGAAGTAGTTCCTGCTCTAACTGCAGCCATACCTCTAGTTTCTACTGTAAAAGTAGCTCTAACACCGGTTTGATCAGCACTTTTATTGATCTCTTCAGCTAAAGCTCCAAGTCCTGTTCCAACTGAAGTTGAAATCACAACTTTTTGAAACTTAAAATCATCTATACCATTGTAATTTTTAAGAGTAAATTGCACTTCACCACTAGATGAAATTCTTCCTCCTGTTTCAAAGCGTGTTAAACCTATCTTAGAAGATTGAGTTGCTCCTATGGTAGCTTTTACAGTTTGATTTGAACTAGCACCGATTTGAAATTCTTGATTGATAAAATTTCCACTTAAAAGTTGTTTACCGTTAAATGAAGTAGTATTTGCGATATTATCAAGTTCTTCCATTAAACGGTTGATATCTGCTTGAAGCATGGTTCTTGTTTTTAAACTTTGTCCATCTTGAGCTGCTTGAGTTGCCTTAGTTTTAATTGTATCTAAGATTTTAAGTTGCTCATCCATAGCCTTATCAGCAGTTTGTAAGATACCTATAGCATCATTACCATTGTTGATAGCTTGACCTAAAGTGGCTGCTTGTGAACGCAAAGAATCTGCTATCGCCATCCCTGAAGCATCATCTGCTGCGGAGTTGATTCTAAGACCTGAACTAAGTCTGCTTAAAGACTTATCCAGTTCTCTAGCATTAACAACTGAATTTGCATGTGCGTTTAATGCACCGATGTTGGTGTTTATCCTAAAACCCATTTTAAATCCTTTCAAAATATTGCATCGAAAAGATTAAAGCAAAAAGTGTTCCAAGTTTTAGTTTAATTAAAAATTTTAGAGTTTAAAATAAAAAAGCCTAGCATTAAACTAGGCTTTGATTTGTATATATTACAGCTTTTTAAACTACTGTAGTAATCTTAAAACATTTTGTTGAACAGAATTAGCCTGTGCCATGGCATAAGAGCCGCTTTGAGCTAAGATATTTGCTTTAGAGTAGTTTGCACTCTCGGCTGCAAAGTCTACATCACGGATTTGCGATTCTGCTGCTTTAACATTTACCTGAGTTACAGTGATGTTGTTTATAGTTGATGTAACTTGATTTTGCACCGAACCAATGTCGGCTCTGATTTGATCAAGATTTGTTGTAGCTGTTTCAGCTATATCCATCACAGCCATAGCACCTTTAAGTGTAGTTACACCTGCTGTTTCATCTTTTACTCCAAAAGCAGTTGTTTTCATAGTTGCAAACTGAGAAAGATTTGATCCTGATGAAAAACCTGAACCTGCAGAAACATTATATACCTTAGAAAGTTGCGAAGCAGCTGAAATAGTTATTGTATTAGCAGAAAGTATAGCAGAATAATTTTTGGTACTACCTACAGAATAACCTGAACCTGCCGAAAATCCACTTCCTGCAGCACTCATATAAGCACTGACAGAAGAATAAGCTAACACAACTCCTTTGTTTACAGAACCAAATCCCATAGCATCAGCGATATTAGCATCAATTTGTCCTTTTGATTCTCTTAAAGAAACAGAAGCTTGAGAGATAAATTGAGTTGTGCCAAAGCCTGCAGAAGAAAGACTGTTACCGCTGATTAAAATATCTTTACCATCATTTTTAACTAAAGACAAGCGGCCATAGTTTTCTTTCATATCAGTATTGATAAAGGCACCTCCACCTATATTACCTTCGATTTTAATCCCTCTTCCTTCTCTTGAGCTAAGCAAAAGTTGTCCATTAGCATCGATTGAAGCTTCAACTCCAGTGGTATCTTTAACCGAATTGATTGCAGCAACTAAGGCTCCATTAGCATCACCATCTTTGTAATCTACTTGACCAATTTTTACCCCATTGATAGCAAAATCATCTGAAGTAGTTCCTGCTCTAACTGCAGCCATACCTCTAGTTTCTACTGTAAAAGTAGCTCTAACACCGGTTTGATCAGCACTTTTATTGATCTCTTCAGCTAAAGCTCCAAGTCCTGTTCCAACTGAAGTTGAAATCACAACTTTTTGAAACTTAAAATCATCTATACCATTGTAATTTTTAAGAGTAAATTGCACTTCACCACTAGATGAAATTCTTCCTCCTGTTTCAAAGCGTGTTAAACCTATCTTAGAAGATTGAGTTGCTCCTATGGTAGCTTTTACAGTTTGATTTGAACTAGCACCGATTTGAAATTCTTGATTGATAAAATTTCCACTTAAAAGTTGTTTACCGTTAAATGAAGTAGTATTTGCGATATTATCAAGTTCTTCCATTAAACGGTTGATATCTGCTTGAAGCATGGTTCTTGTTTTTAAACTTTGTCCATCTTGAGCTGCTTGAGTTGCCTTAGTTTTAATTGTATCTAAGATTTTAAGTTGCTCATCCATAGCCTTATCAGCAGTTTGTAAGATACCTATAGCATCATTACCATTGTTGATAGCTTGACCTAAAGTGGCTGCTTGTGAACGCAAAGAATCTGCTATCGCCATCCCTGAAGCATCATCTGCTGCGGAGTTGATTCTAAGACCTGAACTAAGTCTACTTAAAGAAGCATCTAAACTTTTACTATTTAAATCAGCGTTTGCTTTAGCATTTAAAGCTGCAACATTGGTGTTAATACGAAATCCCATTTTAAATCCTTTTAAAAAAATTCAAGCTCATCCATGAACTTGTTAAATACCATATCGTGCAATCAAAAAAATATTTTATACTTTAGCAATAAAATTTCATACTTTTGACAAAGACTTGTATTTTTGTTCTAATTTTTCTATAAAATAAAGCAACCATTCATGGTAAGCTTTGATGTAAGCTGTGATGAAATGCGTTTTATCTTGTATATGAAGTTTTAATACATCGGAAATTAATTTTCCACGATAAGCAAAGGCTCCTCTTAAAGTTTCATCCTGTATAAACTCATCTGTATCTAAAGAGTGATTGAAATTTTCTATGTTTTGATAGACTTTTTCTAAAAATTCTAAAGGTAAAAGAAAATCTTTACTGAGTATATTTTCTAAAATTTGTTTTAAAGCTAAAGCATCATTTAAAAATCTTTTAGCATTTTCTTGATCTTTTTGTATTTTTTCTTTGAATTTAACTAGGAGTTTATCACTTCTGTTTGGGGTTAAACTTTTTGGAATATCAAATTTGGGTTTTTCTTTTGTAAGGAGTTTTTCACAACATTCTTTAAAGGAAAGTTCCTCAGTAAAATGAATCCTTGCTCCACCTTCAGTGGCATTGTAAAATTTAGCTTCTTTGCTGTTGCAAGCAAAAAGGTATTCAAGCTTTATGCGATAATCATTCCAAGTTATATGGGTTAAAACTTCTCCTTTGCCTGCATAGGCTTGGGTTTTTAAGGTAGGCACAGTTTTTTCTCCGCTAAATTGCTCGCCATAACTAAAACCTTTTGAGTGTGAATTTCCTTTTTCATCAAAGGCTAAATCTTGTCCTATCAGGATGATATTTTTAAATCCTAAAGCCAAAGCTAAAGTATAAGAAAAATGACTCACATGAGTACCTGTATCGATATAGCCAAAGTCATTAAGATTGAAGCGTTGATAAAGAGCTTTATTTCTTAAAATAATCATACAATTTTCAGCCTTTAAACTACGCGCGACATTAGGATGTGTAGCACACTCAAGAGTAATAATGCTTTGTTTTAAATTTTCTTTATTTTGAAAAAATTTCATTGCTAGATCAGTAAAATCTAAATTCGTCACATAATCAGGCACGATGCCTTCTTTTTCAAGCATGCTTAAAGCCCCATCAGCACAAAAGATCACTGCTTTTTCTTGATAAGCTTTAAGTAAAGGAAGTTGTTTAGCTAAGCTTGGTCCTGCAGAAACTACTATAGCATTTTCAAATTGGTTTTTTCTTTGGCTTAAGATTCTTTGAAAAGGAATGCTTTCAAGCATGGAAGGGATGTTTTGTAAAAATTGTCCGTGTGTCAGTAAAGGTAAAAAACATGTAATATCTGCATTTCTTATCGCTACACTTGCACTTTTAATACAAAGTTCATTCAAAGATAAAATAGAAGTTTCATAGTATTTAAGATAATAATGCGAGCTAATAAACATTTCATACAAGCTTAGATGCTCTAAAATGCTTTGTTGATCAAAAATCATAGCAATATGAATTTCCACATCCTTGACTGCTGCATCAAACAATATCACTTGATAAGTTTTTAGCTCTTCACTCAAATCTAGCACACTTAAAGCCAGGATGAAAAGTTCTATTTCGCTTTCAAATACAAAAAGATGTTTATAGTGTTTAGCTAAATTTTTAATCAGTAAAGCATTGCCTATACCATAAATACATATAAAAGGATATCTAGGAGTTTTTTCTAAAATACTTTGATAGAAAAAATTTAATTCTTCTTCTAAGTTTTCATACATGAAAATATTATGAGTTTTATCAAAGATATTTAAATTTTCATCTATATTAAAATGAGAACAAGTTTTATTTTGTATGAAATTTAAAAGTTTATTTCCTAAGGGTTCATTTACTCCACTTAATAAAGCTTGTATGTTTTTTTCTAGTAGGCTCATTAGCTTTCCTTAAAAGAATTGATAATAATATTTATTCTTTGCTCTAATTTTTCTATAAAATAAAGCAACCATTCATCATAAGCCTTGATATAAGCGCTGATGAAACTAGCATGATCTAAAATATTTTCTTTATAAACTAAGCTTATCCTAAGTCCTCGTTCATAAATCACTGCTTTTAAAATACCATCCTGTATAAACTCATCTGTATCTAAAGAGTGATTGAAATTTTCTATATTTTGATAAACTTTTTCTAAAAATTCCAAAGGCAAGATAAAATCTTTACTGAGTATGTTTTCTAAAATTTGTTTTAAAGCTAAGGCATCGTTTAAAAATCTTTTAGCATTTTCTTGATCTTTTTGTATTTTTTCTTTGAATTTAACTAGGAGTTTATCACTTCTATTTTTAGTTAAACTTTTTGGAAGTTCAAACTTGGGTTTAAATTTTGTAAGGAGTTTGTCACAACATTCTTTAAAGGAAAGTTCTTCAGTAAAATTAATCCTTGCTCCACCTTCAGTAGCATTGTAAAATTTAGCTTCTTTACTGTTGCAAGCAAAAAGATATTCAAGCTTTATGCGATAATCATTCCAAGCAATATGAGTTAAAACTTCACCTTTGCCTGCATAGGCGGTGACTTGTAAAGTTGGTAAATTAAGAGTATGGTCTATCCTTTCACCCAAAGCAAAACCTTTTGAGTGTGAATTTCCTTTTTCATCAAAAGCTAAATCTTGTCCTATCATGATAATATTTTTAAATCCTAAAGCCAAAGCTAAGGTATAAGAAAAATGACTTACATGAGTACCTGTATCAATATAGCCAAAGTCATTAAGATTGAAGCGTTGGTATAAAGGATCATCTCTTAAAATCACACTTTTATTATCTAGTACACGAACCAAACTAGGATGCGTGGCGCATGAAAGCATATTTAAAGAAGTTTTATTTTCTTTATTTTGAAAAAATCTTAAAGGCAAGTCTTCAAAGTCAATATTTAAAACATAATCAGGTATTATGCCTTCTTTTTCAAGCATGCTTAAAGCCCCATCAGCACAAAAGATCACTGCTTTATCTTGATAAGCTTTAAGTAAAGGAAGTTGTTTAGCTAAACTAGGTCCTGCAGAAACTACTATAGCATTTTCAAATTTGTTTTTTCTTTCACTTAAGATTCTTTGAAAAGGAATGCTTTCAAGCATAGAAGGGATGTTTTGTAAAAGATGAGAATAACACTCAAAACCGATACATAAACTAGAATTTAAATTTCTTATCACAACTTTTATATTTTTCTCGCAAAGCTCATCTGCTTTATGCCAGACATCCTCATAAAACTTTTTATAATAAACATTATTCACAAACATCTCATACAAACTTAAGTACTCAAACATATCTTTCATATCAAAAAGTATAAGCAGTTGAATATCTACTCTTTCTTCTTCGATATCCACAAGATAAATTTTTCCACTACAAAGCTCTTCACTCAAATCTAGCACACTTAAAGCCAGGATGAAAAGTTCTATTTCGCTTTCAAATACAAAAAGATGTTTATAGTGTTTAGCTAAATTTTTAATCAGTAAAGCATTGCCTATACCATAAATACATATAAAAGGATATCTAGGAGTTTTTTCTAAAATACTTTGATAGAAAAAATTTAATTCTTCTTCTAAGTTTTCATACATGAAAATATTATGAGTTTTATCAAAGATATTTAAATTTTCATCTATATTAAAATGAGAACAAGTTTTATTTTGTATGAAATTTAAAAGTTTATTTCCTAAGGGTTCATTTACTCCACTTAATAAAGCTTGTATGTTTTTTTCTAGTAGGGTCATTAGCTTTCCTTAAATTTTATCTATTTTTAGTGACATTTTGTCATCTTTTTCGCTAAATTGATACAACAAATCCTCGCAAGGATAAGAGATACATTTTTCTTTATAATCTTTTTTTGAATTTTGTTTTATTTTTTCTAGCATTAAAGGAAGTTCTTTCTTAATCAAAAGTTTTACCGGAATTCCCATGCCATGATTTAAGTTTTTAATAAATTTTCCATCAACTTGAGATTCTTTAGTAACAGAACACAAAGTTACATCAAAACCAAGTTTCTCAAGCTCTTCATAGAACATAGTTTTTTCTTTTAAAGAAACATACTCATCATATAACGAATGATAACTTATAAAGCAAGTTTTTAAACATTTTGATTGTTCTAAAAGATGATCTTCCTCTAAAAGATTTCGAATTTTTCTTCTTGCGGGAGAAAAAAAACGAGGCGATGAAGAATTACTTGTCCAAAAAGTTTTTGTCGAACAGTGTGTATTGATATGATGGAAAAAATCAAAAGTAGAAAATTCACTACACTGCATAAAATCTATTTCCTTTCCAAAACCTACAACTCTCCATAAAAACTTCGCGTATGCAGAATTATCCAACACTCCATCTACTAACCAAGGTGCAATCTTAGCCGCCAAATGTGCTAAATATCCCCCATGAGAACTACCTATCATAATAACGGGTATACCCCCCCCCATAGTATCAAAAGGAGCATGTTTTTTAAGGTAAAGTGTGACATTTAAAAGATCTTGAGCTTGCATGATTCCAAAATTTTGATACTCGTTTTTTGTAGGTTGCAAACTCACATGTAAATTTAAAAAATAATTTGGTGTAAAATTACCTTTTTGCTTGCCTTGGACAATGCTATAGTTAATAAAATGAAAAATTTCACTCATTTGTTTATAGTCTTGAATTTTATCAACATCATAAGGAAGCTTGATATCCGCAGCTTCACAACTTGCTTTTAAAATAAGCTTGTCTATATCATCTAAATAAAAAGTTGATCCAGTTTGAGGACGATTGCCAATACAATGATAATTTACTCCAACTACAGCAGTATTAAATTGCCTTACCATATAATCACCAACATATTGGATCGATGATATATCATCACCCATACCTTGCACCACAAACACCAAGGCTTCAGGTGTTTTTTCATCATCATACCAAAGCTTAAATTCAAGCTTTGATTCTCTTTTTATACCAAGCTCTACATCATCACAAGAGTCAATCTCATAAGCTTTGCTCACTATCATTACATTTCCCCTATTAAAAGATAAGTTTTACTTGCTAGGTTTTTAAAATTTTCATTCTTACTTAAGATCACACAAGCTTTATTGCTAGAAGAGCTTGTAAAGTCTATATTTTCTAAATCTTCATGGCTTTGATTGGCTGCGTTGATGATAGCATTTTTGCTTGCTTCATTACTTGAAATTCCCATGAGTATAAAATCCGCTCTATCTATAAAAACAAGTTTTAAGCATTCTTTATCATCGCCTACGCGAAAATTTACTTCTTTTGTGCCATTGAAATTGCCAAGATCGACATTTTCAACCCCACTTACATTACTCATCGTTTTTATAGAGCTTAAATGATCATTTTTTAAAGTATAAATGCTTATATCATTGATCAAAGTTTTAAGGTTGTTTAAAGACTTGCTAACTTCAGCTTCATCCTTACTTGAACTCATTTTTGGCAAAGCAATAGCGGCTAAAATTCCCAAAATAACGATCACAAAAACAAGTTCTAATATAGTAAAAGCTTTTCTCATCTATATCCTTGAAAAATTTTTATTTTTAGGGCTTAAAATATCTTCTTCTACACTTACAAATTCCTTTTTTTCATAAGCATCAACTGCGGCTCTTGCTATCATCAAAGCATTATCAGAGCAGAATTTTAAAGGAGCTAGTTTTAAATTTGCATTATATTTTTGACATAAATTTTGCAAACGCGAACGCAAGTTAAGATTTGCACTCGCTCCACCTACAACGCCAAAATTTTTAAATTTATAAAGATTAAAAATTTTTTCTAATTTATCCATGATATGATCACAAGCTGTATTTTCAAAGGCATAAGCTATTTCTGCTTTTATATCATCGCTTAAATTTTTATGCTTTAAAATTTCTAAACGCACTGCATTTTTAAGCCCTGAAAAACTGAAAGCGAGTTCTTTAGAATGCTTTAAAGGTGTGTTAAAAGAGATATTTTTAAGTTTGGCATTTTTTGCTAAATTTTCTATGATAACCCCACCAGGATAACCTAAATTCATCATTTTAGCCACTTTATCAAAACTTTCTCCAAAGCTATCATCATTTGTGCTTGCTAAAAGCTCTAAGTTTGCATCATCTTTAAGATAAAGCACCATAGTATGCCCACCACTGACAAGCAAAATTCCCCTATCTAAAGAAATTTTTTCTTCCAAAAAAAGACTATAAATATGACCTTTAAGATGATTTATAGGGATTAAAGGTAAATTTAGAGCACTTGCTAAGGTTTTTGCCATAGAAATTCCACTGAGCAAAGAAACACTAAGTCCAGGTTCATTTGTCACAGCTATGGCACAAAGATTTTTAAAATGCTCTTTGCATTGCGTAAGTATCTTTGGTAAAGCCTCACTATGAAGCCTTGCAGCAAGTTCAGGCACCACTCCTCCATAGATACTATGATCTAATTCTTGGGAAATTTTTTTATGAAATTTACATTCTAAGGTATTTTTATCAATGATAGCTATAGAACTATCATCACAAGAACTTTCTATAGCTAGGATAAGATTTTTCATTCAAATTCCACTAAAATAGAACCTAAGAATTTATCTTTTGATCTTGCCATTTTAAGAGTGTTTAAATCCAAATTTTTAGCATTTTTGATCAACTTGCTATTGGTATTTGCTTCTAAAAGTTGTTGCAAATTCGCCCCTCTTAACTCATAAAATTCCACTCTATAAATTTTACCTGCCATATCTAAAGAATATTGTGTTTGCATATTTTTTTTATGAACTAAAATACCACTTTCATCTTTTGAGTGATCAAAGCCTATGATATTTACGCGCACATTAGCGATCTTTGGAATAAGAAAATTCTCTTTTACTTTCACCTTGGTTCCAAAAGGAACGGTGGTTTCATTGCCATCAACTTGAAAAGTTACCTCATTAAAAGCATCGCTAAATTCTAAATACTCAGGATATAATCTTGTTTGAAAACGATTGCCATACTGGATATAAAAAGAATTTCCTTCTGCGATAATAGCCGTAAGTTCATTGCTTGTGTTATAATTTAACTCTTTATTTACCGGAAAAGGCACATAGTTGATAAGCTTTCTTGGATTTTTTAAAGAAAGTAAAATTCTATCATCAAAAAGTTTCACTTCAAGCTCTTTATTTATGACTTTATCAACCTCTTGTGGAGTGAGTTCGAAATCTCTGCTAAATTCAATTCCTGCAGTTTTTAAATAATTTTCAATTGCCAAAAGATGATAATAAGCTCTTAAATTTACAGGCAGATTTTTACTCGCTTCATTTGCAAAAGCGGCTTTGTGATTTGAAATCACAAAATAAGTCAAAGCTTTAAGCATTTCCATATCGCCAAGCTCTTGGGTTTTGGTGTTTTTAAGATGATAAGCATGCTTTGGATCAGCAAGTGAAGAATTGACACTATTTACGGTTTGAGTGGCGATATTTTCAAGATCAGGGTATTTGCTTGCATTGATTTCACTTGTGTCAATCACGCTTGAATTTCCCCAACGCTTAGGATTTTGCATCGCATCGATATAAGTAGGTTTATAAAAACCCCAACCATCGTGAAGATTGATCACCATACTAACTTCAGGAAGTAAAATAAGCTCTTTAATGCGTTGCACGGTTTTATAATCAGGATCCTTTGGGCTAATGCTTGCAAATTTACGGTTTAAATCCCCATTATTCCCACGCGAACGCTTGATAATGCTATCAAAAGCTAAATTTGGAGCCACTATAATCTTACCCTTGGTGATATTATAATCACTCAAAAGCAAACTTGCCGCATGAAATCCACCAGGCTCATCACCTTGAATTCCACCAAAAATTAAAACTGTATTATTATCATCTAGACTTTTTCCATTTTCTCCTACGCTAAAGTCTAGCTCTAAAGCAAAAATGCTTGTTATAAAAAATAAAATTGTTAAAAAAATTTTCATTTTAACTCCTTAAATACTCTCTTGTTTTAAAATCATACTCAAAAACCTCTTCTATACTTGAAATTTTAGGCACTCCAAAATGATCAAGGGCTTTAAAAATGCATTTAGTGATACCTAAAAATCCACTTTTATTTTCTAAAAAATTATAAACACCAACTTCATTAGCAGCATTGATGATAACACCTAAATTTGGCTCTTTTAAAAATGTATTTTTAAGCTTAAAAATAGGATATTTTTTTGTGCTGATTGGATGAAATTTTAAAGCAGGCATTTTGCTAAAATCAACAGCCTCTAAAATAGGCGTATCTTGTTTTTCAAATATAGCATCTGAAATAGCTAGTTTCATATCTGCTTTTGAAAAATACGCCGTGCTAGCTCCATTTTTAAATTCACACATTGCATGCACTAAAGATCTTGGTTCTATTAAAGCATCAATTTCTTTAAAATCATATAAATGATAAGCCTCTATAATCTCAAAAAGCTTATTTGCCATAGTCGCACTATCTATAGTGATCTTTGCTCCCATGTTCCAATTAGGATGTTTTAAAGCATCTTTGACACTGACTTGATTTAAATCTTTGATTTTATACCTATAAAAAGCTCCACCACTTGCTGTGATATAAAGTTTTGCTATATTTTTTTTACCTTCGAGTAAAAATTTTAAAGCTGCATGCTCACTATCAACGGGTAAAAATTTAGCCCCTTTCAAAAAACTCCCAGCTACTACAAGACTTTCTTTGTTAGCTAAAGCTATGTTTTTGCCAAGCTCTTTAGCCTTTAAAGTGCTTTTAAGTCCTGCAAAACCTACAATGGCATTGAGTAAAAGCTTATCTTGACATTCTGTTAAAATTTGCTCTAAACCTTCTTGCCCTATAAAAACTCTATCGTGTTTAACTAAATGCTTATTTTTTGAATCTTTTATGGCAACAAATTTGGGTTTAAACCTTGCGATTTGCTCATTTAAAAGAGCGATGTTATCCCCACAAGCTAAAGCAGAAATGGGAATGTTTTTTAAAGCAGCAAGTTTAAGAGCATTTACTCCTATACTGCCCGTACTTCCAAAAAGTATCATAAAAGAGCAACCATCACAAAAGTAGCAATGATCACCGCATCGATCCTATCGAGCACACCCCCATGACCAGGGATAAGATCTCCACTATCTTTTACACCTGCTTCTCTTTTAAAATAACTCTCAAGCAAATCTCCAATCACTGCAAAAATCGCTACAAAAAACGAACAAAGTAAAGAAAGCCAAAAACTATAAACAAAAATTCCCAAAATAGTTCCAATAACACTCGCACAAATCAAACCACCTATAACACCTTCTAAAGTTTTGTTTGGACTTGTTGGAGAAAAAGGAGTTTTTCCCATAAATTTTCCGATAAAATACGCCCCACTATCACAAGCTGCAACGATAATGATAAGCCAAAAAAGTGCAAACATACCCTGATCTAAATACACTTGCCAAAGTGCTAAAATAGGCAAACTAGGATAAATATAAATAAGAGCTGGTTTTAAGGAAGCCTTTTTATAAACCAAATATCCAACGACTAATAACAAAGCTAAAATCCCAAAAAGCAAAGCTTTATGCGATAAACTTCCCAAAATAAAAGCTATAGCCAAAGGGATAATAGAGATATTTTCTAAAGCAAAAAGTTTTTTTGCTTCACTAAAAGATAAATACAATAAAACCGCAAAAACGATAAAATTGATAAAAAATTGATCAATCAACGCGATAATAATAATAGCCCCTATCATCACAAGAGCTGAAATAATTCTAGTTGTATTAAACATATTTTTCCTTATATACTAATATCTAAGCGATGAATGCTTTGTGCGTCTTTAAAATTTGGATCTTTAGACTCATCTTCTTCATTTTTCTCATCATCGCTGGTTTTAGCTTCTTGATTGTGTTTTTTCTTTTTTTCTTCTTGTTCGGCTTTTTCTTTGATCTCTTCTTTGATTTCATGAGTCTCATTGACTTTTTCAAGCTTGTTCAAAGTTTTTTCTTTTTCATTAAATTCAGCCATATTTAGCGTAGCTGCAAAACCTTCTTTTGCAAGCTCATTGCTTGCTTGTGTAGCTGGATAAGCCATATTCTGATTTATATAATTGATATTTCCTAAAGGGCTAACTGGCATTTTAATCCTTTGTGATATTAATACTTTTAAAATTTGTATAATTTACAAACGCCTTTTGCTGAACCTTGACAAAATTTTTTAAGGTATAATCGACCCAATACGAACCTTTCTTTAACTTAGAAAAGCTTACACAAAGCCTTGCAGCAAATTCTATCACATCGAGGCTGATTTTTTGCTTGTTTGATACAATCAAAGTATGTGCACTAGGAATATCCCTTACATGAAGCCACAAATCATCTTTTTTAGCATTTTTAAGTAAAAATTCATTGCCTTTTTCATTTTTACCCACGCAAATTTTAAACTCGTTAAAATAAAAATTTGCCACAAGATCTTCTTGTTTATGATCTTGATTTTTTTTGCTATTTTTTTTAGGTAGTAAAATTTCAAGCTCTATCTCACTCTTAGCTTGAAGCAATAATTCTTTCAAACTCAAGGTAAAATCTAACTTTTCTTTTAAATTTTGTCTTTGTATGTTTAAATTTTTAGCTTTTTGTTCTAATTTTTTAGCATTTTTATAATATAAATTAGCGCTTTGCTTAGGATTAAATTCAAGCTTAAATTCAAGCTCTTTGCCTTCAAAATCATCAAGCTTAAATTCCCTTTCATAATCTTTTAAAACACTCAAATTTGCAAACAATACATCAGCCCTTTTTCTGTATTCTAAAGCTTTTAAGAATAAAGAATTTTCTTCATCTAGACTGGAAAAAAGTTCTTGTAAATTTTGTATTTTTTTATCCACTTGTGCAAGTTTTAAATTTTTTATTTGTTTGATTTTACTCTCATAAATACTTGTAAATTTGCGAGAAAAATAATCTGCAAAGTCTTTAATTTCCTCAAAATTTTCATCCATTTTATAAGGCTTTAAAGACTCTAAAATCAGATTAGGTTTTACAATGCGATAACTTTTATCAATGTGCCTTAAAGCCTCTATGATCAAATCTTTTTCATCTGTAAGAATAACATTGGTATTTTTACCCGTAAATTCAAAATAAATTTTACTCTCATAGCTTTTATAAGCCTTATTAGCTTTTACACTAAAACATAAAATACGATTGCCTTCAAGGACTTTAACTTCCTTTATAAAAGCATTGCTAAAATACTTTTTAAGCATAAAATCAAAAGGTGCATTATAATTTTTTGCATTAAATTTAGCTGTATAAATCGCACTCATTGCACGAGTAAGATCAAAAATAAATCTTTCTCTATCAAAGCTTAATTCCAAAATATTGTCATTGATACGCTTGATAAAATCGATTTTTTTAAACTGAGAAAAAAAAGTTTGTAATTGTAAAAGTTCTGTGTATTTCATAAAAGAAATTATAAAATATTTTGGCGAATTTTGTGGTAGAATTACATTAAAAAAGGAAATTTGTGCAGCTTAATGAGCTAAATTGCGTGATTTTATGTGGTGGTAAATCTAGTCGTATGGGACAAGATAAAAGCAAATTGATTCTTAAAAATCAAAATTTAACTCAATTTCAAGTAAATAAATTTTCTAAAATTTTTAAAAATGTCTATGTGAGTGCGAAAGAAGACAAATTTGAAAACCATTTTAGCTTGATAAAAGATTCTTTAGAATTTGAAGTTTACTCTCCTATGCTTGCGCTTTACTCTATACTTTCAAATTTTAAAAATGAATTTGTTTTTGTTTTAAGTGTAGATAGTCCTAAAGTAGGTAAAAATGAGCTTTTAAAAATGCTTCCTTTTTTAGAGCAAAACTATAAAATAATCATAGCCAAAACCCCTTTACATAAACATCCCTTATGTGGCTTTTATCACAGCTCTTTAGCTCAAACTTGTAAAAATTTCTTAGAAAAAAATGAACAAAAAATAGGACTTTTATTTTCTGAGATTAAAACCAAATTTGTAGAATTTGAAGATGAAGATGCTTTTTTAAATCTTAATTTTTATGAAGAATATGAAAAATTTAAAAGCGAGTTAAGATGAGAAAAATTGCTTTATTTTTAAGCTTATGTGTTTTTATATGGGCTAGTGATTTACAACAAGCTTTAAAGTATGAAAAACAAGGCGATTATAAAAAAGCTATGGAAATTTACAAAAAACTCGCTTTAAAAAATTCACCTGTTTTGATTTCTCAAGAACAAAACAACTCAAGTCAAGCAACACAAACGCAAAATTCTATCACTATAAAAAAAGAAGAAAAACAAGACTTTTCTCGCTTAGCTTTAGCTAATTATCTTGGTGAAAATGAAAGCTTTAATCCCCTTGGCATTAGCTCTTATAAGATGAATTATTTTTTACCTTTAGCTTATAGTTTTAATTCTTTAGGAGCAAATAATAATAAGAGTGAGGCGAAATTCCAACTTAGTGTTAAAAAAAGACTTTTTGAAAATTTACTAGGACTAGATGAAAAATATTATATAGCCTATACTCAAACTTCTTGGTGGCAAATTTATGAGCATTCTTCTCCTTTTAGAGAAACCAACTATCAACCAGAATTTTTTATAGATTTTCCTTTGTATCTTAAAGATTATGAATTTTTTAACAATCTACGCGTAGGTATATTGCATGAAAGCAATGGCAAGGGAGATGAGAATTTACAATCTCGCTCATGGAATAGAATTTATGTATCTACTGCTATTTTATATAATAAATTTTTATTTGTTCCACGCCTTTGGTATAGAATTCCTGAAAACAAAAAAGATGATGATAATCCTGCCATCTTGCATTATATGGGAAATTTTGATGTGAATTTAGCGTATTTAGGTGATGATTATTTTATCAATCTTATGCTAAGAAACAATCTTAAATTCCACAATAACAAAGGCGCTATACAAGTTGATCTAGGATATGATATTTTTAATAACGGAATTTATTGGTATTTACAATACTTTAATGGCTATGGAGAAAGCCTTATAGACTATAACAAACACTTACAAAGACTTTCCACTGGATTTTTGATTTCTTACTAAAATATCCTTTGTAGTTTTATCATTTCTTAAAACAATTTTCATTACAATTTCATTTTTGATAATTATTATTACTATAAGGAAAGATTTGTTTTTTAAGCATATATTGAGTTTAAAAGTACTTATAGCTTTACTTTTATTCTTTGGAATGATAAGTTTATTTATAGGAGTTATCAGTATCAATGTAAAAGATATCCTTAATCTTAACTCCACTCAACTAGAAATCATAACCCTTACAAGAATTCCTAGACTTATAGCGATTTTACTCACAGGAATGAGTCTTAGTATATGCGGGCTTATCATGCAACAACTCACGCAAAATAAATTCGTTTCTCCAACTACGGCAGGAACTATGGATTGTGCTAAATTTGGCATACTTATTTCTTTAATATTTTTTACTGGAGCATCTTTTTTCACTCAAGCTATCATTGCTTCTATATTTGCACTTTTGGGTTCTTTTATATTTATCCAAATTTTAAGAAAAATCAAACTCAAAGATGTGATTTTTGTACCTTTGATAGGCTTGATGTTTGGAGGCATTATTAGTGCTATAACCACTTTTTTTGCCTATGCTTTAAATTATATACAAAATATCCAAGGCTGGCTACAAGGCAGTATGGCAAATGTTATGCAGGGAAATTATGAATTACTTTACATTTCTTTGCCACTTTTTATACTTGCTTATTTTTTAGCTCACAAAATCACCATAGTTGGCATGGGCGAAGATATAGCTTTAAATCTTGGAATTTCTTATAATGGGATATTATTTTTAGGCTTGATGATTGTAAGCATTATCACTAGCTTAGTGATTGTAAGCGTTGGAATTATCCCTTTTTTAGGGCTAATTATCCCAAATTTAGTAGCTCTTTATCTAGGTGATAATCTTAGAAAAAATCTTATCTATATAGCACTTTGTGGAGCTTTGTTTTTACTTGTTTGCGATATCATTTCAAGACTTGTCATCTTTCCTTTTGAAATGCCTTTAAGTATCACTACAGGTGTTTTAGGATCTTTAATCTTTATCTTTCTTTTGCTAAAAAGGAAAGCTTATGCGTAAAAAAATGCTGATTTTAAGCTTTTTAACACTTAGTATGATAGGGATTTTTATACTTGTGGGTTTAAATGGCTTTGATGAGTATGCCTTAAAAAGTCGTTTTTTACAAATTGCAGCTATTATCATAGTAGCTATTTGTATCGCTGTTTCAACAGTAATCTTTCAAACTTTATGCAATAACAAAATTCTAACCCCTGCTATCATAGGATTAGATTCTTTATATATGTTACTTCAAAGTGCTCTTATCTTTTCTTTTGGTGCAGCTAATTTAAGTGTTTATAAAAACGATATCAATTTTTTAATCACTCTAGTTTGTATGGTGGTTTTTTCACTAGGACTTTATAAAATTTTATTTAGTAGCGATAGAAGTATTTATCTTATCATGCTTTTAGGCTTAGTTTTTGGAACACTTTTTAGCACTTTAAGCTCTTTTTTTGAAGTATTAATCGACCCTGATGAATTCATGGTAATACAAGGAAGAATGTTTGCTAGTTTCGATAATATTGCTTTTGATGTTTTAATTCTTGCTTATATCATTAGCTTTTTAAGTTTTATATGGATTTTTCGCTATATGAAATTTTTAGATCCTTTAAATTTAGGCAAAGATTTAGCGATAAATTTAGGGATAAATTATCAAAAAATTTCAAAACAATTGATGATTATCATAGCTATTTTAACTTCTATTAGCACCGCACTTGTAGGTCCTATAACCTTTTTAGGGCTTTTGGTGGTAAATATCACTTATGAACTATTTAAAACTGCAAAGCATAGTATTTTGCTAAGCGCTTGTATACTTATTAGTATTTTGGCTTTGCTTGGAGGGGTGTTTTTTGTCTCTAGAGTTTTTGATTATAATGCCACTATAAGCATGGTTATTAATTTCTTAGGTGGGATATATTTTATCTATCTTGTATTAAAGGGTAATAAATTATGATTAAACTAAAAAATATCACCAAATTTTATGATAATAAAGTCATTATTTCAGATCTTAGCCTTGATTTTCATAAAGGCAAAATCACTTCTATAATAGGAGCCAATGGCGCTGGAAAATCCACTCTTTTAGCTCTAGCAAGTCGTTTGATAAAACCTAGTAGTGGAGAAATTTATATCGATGGAATGAATTTAAAAAATTATAAAGAGCAAATCTTAGCACAAAAAATTTCCATTCTCAAACAACAAAACAATATCAATTTAAGATTAAAAGTTGAAGAACTAGTCGCTTTTGGGCGTTTTCCGCATTCTCAAGGAAGACTTAATACAAACGATAAAATCAAAATCAATGAAGCTTTAGAATACATGGAACTTAGCAACTTAAGAAATGAATTTTTAGATACATTAAGCGGCGGACAAAAACAAAGAGCTTTTATAGCCATGATCATCGCTCAGGATACTGAATTTATAATGTTTGATGAACCTTTGAACAATCTTGATATGAAGCATAGCGTACAAATCATGCAACTAATGAAAAATTTAGTCAAAGACTTTAACAAAAGTATAGCTGTTGTATTACATGATATTAATTTTGCTTCGATTTATTCTGATGAAATCATAGCCTTAAAAGATGGGAAGCTTTTAAAACAAGGCTCAAAAGATGAAATCATCAATCAAGAAAATTTAAAACAAATTTATGATATGGATATACCCGTAAGTCAAATTAATGGTAAGAAAATTTGTATTTATTTTTAAAAAGGAGAAAATATGAAAAAATCTTTAGTTTTTGCATTTTTTGCATTTTTTTTAAGTCTAATCTTAACAGCTTGTAATTCAAACTCAAATGAAAACAACGCAAGTTCTACAATAAAAACCAACACTGCTACGGTGAAAGTTTTGCCTATTAGTATGAGCGATGAGGGTGATAGTTTTTTAGTGAAGGATAGTCTAGGAGAAAATAAAATCCCTAAAAATCCTTCTAAGGTAGTGATCTTAGATCTTGGAATTTTAGATACTTTTGATGCTTTAAAATTAAATGATAAAGTCGCGGGCGTTCCTGCTAAAAATTTACCAAAATACCTACAACAATTTAAAAACAAACCTAGTGTAGGTGGAGTACAACAAGTTGATTTTGAAGCCATTAATGCTTTAAAACCTGATCTTATCATCATTTCTGGACGCCAAAGTAAATTTTATGATAAGTTAAAAGAAATAGCTCCAACTTTATTTGTAGGTCTTGATAATGCAAATTTTTTAAGCTCTTTTGAAAACAATGTCTTAAGCGTTGCAAAACTTTATGGTTTAGAAAAAGAAGCTTTGGAAAAAATTTCAGATATTAAAAATGAAATTGAAAAAGCCAAAAGTATAGTTGATGAAGATAAAAAAGCTCTTATCATTCTTACAAATTCTAACAAAATTTCAGCCTTTGGTCCTCAATCTCGCTTTGAGATTATTCACGATGTTTTAGGGATTAACGCAGTAGATGAGAATATAAAAGTAGGCACTCACGGCAAAAGTATCAATTCTGAATTTATACTAGAAAAAAATCCTGATTATATTTTTGTTATTGATAGAAATATCATTGTAGGCAACAAAGAACGCGCTCAAGGCATACTCGATAATGCACTTGTCGCTAAAACCAAAGCAGCACAAAACAAAAAGATCATCTATCTTGATCCAGAATACTGGTATTTAGCAAGTGGAAATGGACTAGAGTCTTTAAAAACTATGATTTTAGAAATCAAAAACGCTGTAAAATAATATAACTTCGCAAGGGCTAGTCTCTTGCTTCGATACCTAATAAAATACTTGGGATTTTCAAGAAAGTTTTAGTGGCGGACAGAGAGGGATTTGAACCCTCGAGACCCGTTAAGATCTGCACCCTTAGCAGGGGTGTGGTTTCAGCCACTCACCCATCTGTCCAATAAAGTAAAGTATGATTATACAAAAAAATAAATAATACCTAGCTTAAAAAGCTAGGAAAAATCAAAGGCTAAGATAAGCCAAAAGCAAAGTTACAACAACCCCTACTCCAAGAACTGCAAATTGCTTACTTCTATCTTTTTTATTTGCAAACAAAGTAATCATAAGCCCTGAAATATAAAGCATAAATAAAGTAATACCAAAGCCTACACTAAGCACAGAAAAATACCAAGCACCCTTATCTTTATGAAGCATAATCATATCGCCAAGTAAAGATCTTGTTTTTAAGGTAATATTGTATTCATTAGTAGATTTTTGAGTTATATTAGCACTATAATGAGTTCCACCTATTGTTATACCTTTATCTTTACTTTTAATTATATTTGTATTAGATGGTACTTTTAAACCATTTGTTTTTAAATACTCTATTAAAGCTTCTCTTTCTTTACCACTTTCTATAACTTTTGACAATTGATACTGCTCAACTTTTAAGCCCACATCTTGATTAATACCAAAAATATACGCTATACCCGTTAAAGCAAAAAGCAAAGCACAAGGCAAAAAGAACAAACTAAGATAGATATGAACCTGTCTAAACAATTTATTTTTATTGATCATTTTAACTCCTTTTTGATTATCAAAATTTGTGATATTTTGACAAAACAAAGTGAAGCAAAAGTGAATTTTAAATAAAAAGTTTATATTTTTTAAAACAAAGAAAAGAAAAAGCCCTATGATTATAGGGCTTAAGAATTATTTTTTATCAATCACTTGATAATTATAAGGAGCAAGCTCTTTATCATGCTCTAAAAGTTCTTTTGGAGGATTGCCATTAACATCTTTTTCATCTGCATAGTAACGCTCTCCAGCTTTATGATTATTAACATCTACTTTATAATAAAGCTCTCCTGGATTAAATTTTTGAATATCTTCAAAACCTAAATTTGAAGTTTTAAAATCTTTAATTCCATTTGCCGCTGCAATTTCTACAAGTTTAGTTTGTCCCATTCTTGCCATATCAACAGCTTGCAATAACATTCTTGAAGCTTCGCGAGGATTATGGAAACCAGTTGAGTTTTCAGCATTAACAAAATCCGCTCTCATTTGAGCTTTACGATGAAGTTCTAAAACTTCTTTTAGTTCTTCGCTAATTTTTTTCGCATCAGCTTTTCCATCGCTTTGGAATTTTTCCATATTACCTAGTTCATCGCGTAGTTTTTTAGTATCCATAATCAAACTAACAATTGCATACTCTGCAGTTCTTTGATCATGCGCAACGCTGTTTTGTATGTCAAGCACTTGAGCTTTTAAATAATCTTCGCTTTGTTTATGACAAGACTTACAAGCAGAGTTAATATCTCTTAAAGGAGAAGTGATATTGTGTTGAGTAACCTTTTTAGCTCCTTCTCTAACATAAGGCATATGACAATCCACGCAACTTACCCCATTTGCAGCATGCACACCGCCACTATAAAGTTCGCTTTCTGGATGTTGAATTTTAATAATTTGTGCCCCTGTTAATTTATGAGTAAAATCAGCTCCAAATACTCCACGAACTTTATCATAATAATCATCTAGCATTTCAATTCTAAATGGCTGTCCTTTTTTCCACTCACTCCAAGGAAAAGTTAAAACTATACCATCGGTTTCAATCTCTTTAGCTTTATTACCATCTCTCCAAAATTCATACTCATCATAATTTTTCTGAGTTCCATTCCACCATTTTTTAGAACTATCATCTACAATAGTTTCACCCATTACTTTTACTTTTTCCCCTGTTGGCTTAAAATAGTATTCAACATGGCATTGAGAGCAAACCAAAGTTCTCATTTCTTCTCTTGTAGCTTTTACACCTTGCACTGGATCTTTTTCATATCCTCTAGAAACTAAAGCATTAATAGCTGCTGGACGAGTAAGTCTTAAACTCATATCATTTGGATTGTGACAATCTGCACAAGTTACACCCATTCTTTTACCACCATGTGGGCCTGCATGTTCAGGTGAATTTTCTACTATACCATCAACAGCTGGGATATTTTTAATCATAGTCCAATAATTTGTAGAGTTAAAAGCAGTAAAATCTCCTTTAGCAACATTTTTTATAAGCCATGGAGTCCATCCACTATGACAATTCATACAAGCTGCGGGTTGACCTTTAAAAGCAGCAAGTCCATGGGCATTAAGAAAATCTTTGTTATTTCTTGCTGTTTTCATTTGATCTACTTGAACCCAAAAATGCCCTCTTTCTTCATTGAAATCAAGGCTAAAAGGATATCCTGCCCAAAGTATAGTTAATTGAGGAAAGCGAATCAATTTTGAATAAGCTAAATTACCACCAAATTCAGTAGTCTTAGGCTCTTCTTTTTCAACCGTTAAATACATTTTTAGCTGCTCTGGAAAAACCTTACCCCATTTTTCAAAATTTGGATCATCATCACTAAGCAAAGAAAAATCAGCATTTGCTGCAATGGCATTTTTATTTGCTTCATCTTCTTTTTTTTGATTGATATCATTATTTAGCCATAAAACTCCCGCTATAAGTAAAACCAAAACGACAATACCTAAGCGTAAAATATTTTTTTTCATTCATCTTCTCCTTATTAAATTCCGTGTTTATGTCCAACATCTTTATGACAAGAAGCACAATTTAATGACTTGTCTGCATGTGGATTTGTTGTAGCATTGATAGCTGTTTGAGCAAAATCTGCATGACAGCGTATGCAGTTTTCTTGCACCATTTTTCTGCTTTTTTCAGTCGCACTCAAATTTGTAGGCAACTCATCAAGTTTAAAAGTAAAAGCATAAGCATGTCCTAAACCACTTTGCGCTTTAGCTATCCACTTAGCTACAAAATTATGTGGCAAATGACAATCCACACAAGTTGCTCTTGGTTCGCCTTTGACTTTTTGAGAGTGTGGTCCTGCCATGTATTCGTTATAAACTTCATTCATAATATGGCAGTTATTACAAGATTCACTTGCATTGCTTAAATAAGATGTGCCCTTAGCGTTATAAAAAGTATAAAACCCAACCGCAAAGAAAACAAAAAGCAAAACAAGAAAAATAGTAAAAAGATTCGAAGTTTTCTTCAAAATTTTCCTCCTTAAAATTATCATTTCTTAAAATCTTCAATGAAACAACAATGTCACAGAATTTCCCAGAAATAAATTTTGTGATTTTAACATAGATGAATTTAATATAATTTTAAAGATATATTTACTCTTAATTAACCTAAAAAATTTAAAACTTTTATTCAATAATTTCAAAATAAATGATAAAATACAACTAAAAAAGGAAAAATTAATGCAAACAAGTCCTGATATGTTTATCAATCGCGAACTTTCTTGGCTTCGCTTTAATTCTCGTGTTTTAGACCAATGTTCTAAAAATTTACCCTTGTTAGAAAAATTAAAATTTATAGCTATATATTGCACTAATTTAGATGAATTTTATATGATACGCGTCGCAGGCTTAAAACAACTTTTTTCAGCTGGAGTTAATGCAAGCAGTAGCGATGAAATGACCCCGTTACAACAATTAAAAGCCATACGCAAATACTTACACCAAGAAAAAGAGCTTTTGGAGCGTTATTTTAATGAAATCACAAGTGAATTAGAAAAAGAAAATCTTTTCATAAAACATTATGAGAATTTAGATGAAAATTTAAAACAAAAATGTGATGAGTATTTTTTCTCCAATATTTTTCCTGTTATTGTTCCAATAGCTGTTGATGCTACTCACCCTTTTCCGCATTTAAACAACTTATCTTTTTCACTAGCGGTTAAAATTTGTGATAAAGCACATCCTGAACTTGTAAAATTTGGAATGATTAGAATTCCAAGAGTTTTACCTCGTTTTTATGAAGTAAGTGCAAATATTTATGTTCCTATAGAAAGTATAGTCCATCAACACGCAGAAGAAATTTTTCCAGGCTATAAACTTTTAGCTTCAGCAGCATTTAGAGTGACTAGAAATGCAGATATGGTAATAGAAGAGGAAGAAGCTGATGATTTTATGATGATTTTAGAACAAGGCTTAAAACTTCGCAGAAAAGGAGCTTTTGTAAGATTACAAATTCAAAAAGATGCAGATGAGCAAATCGTAGAATTTCTTAATACCCACATGAAAATTTTTCATAAAGATGTTTATGAATATTCTATTTTACTCAATCTTCCTAGCCTTTGGCAAATCGCAGGAAATAAAACCTTTACGCATCTTTTAAGCCCACTTTACACACCTAAAACTTTACCACCTTTTGATGAGAATTTATCTATTTTTGATGCTGTAGAAAAAGAAGATATACTCATCATACAACCTTTTGAAAGTTTTGATCCAGTTTATAAATTTATCAAAGAAGCAAGCAAAGATCCTGAAGTAATTTCCATAAGAATGACACTTTATAGAGTTGAAAAAAATTCCAATATAGTTCAAGCTTTAATTGATGCTGCAAGCGATGGAAAACAAGTAACTGTGATGGTAGAATTAAAAGCACGCTTTGATGAAGAAAATAATCTTCATTGGGCGAAAGCTTTAGAAAATGCCGGAGCTCATGTTATTTATGGCATTACAGGTTTTAAAGTCCACGCTAAGGTTTCTCAAGTCATACGCAAACAAGGAGATAAACTTAAATTTTATATGCATTTAAGCACAGGAAATTATAATGCAAGCAGTGCTAAAATCTATACTGATGTGAGTTATTTTACAAGCAAAGCAGAATTTGCAAGAGATACGACAAGCTTTTTCCACATCTTATCGGGCTTTAGTAAAAATCGTCGCCTTCAAACTCTTTCAATGAGCCCAAATCAAATCAAAGAAAAAGTTTTAGAAATGATACGCATTGAAACAAGCAAGAAAAATGAAGGTGTGATTGTAGCTAAAATGAATTCTCTTGTGGATAGTGATATCATACAAGCGCTTTATGAAGCAAGTATGGAAGGAGTGCAAATCGATCTTATCATACGCGGAATTTGTTGCTTAAAACCTGATGAAGAATACAGCAAAAACATACGCGTTAGAAGCATCATAGGAAAATACTTAGAACATGCTAGAGTATTTTATTTTAAACATAGTGAGCCAAATTATTTTATATCGAGTGCAGATTGGATGCCAAGAAATTTAGAACGCCGTTTAGAACTTATGACTCCTATATATGATGAAAGAAGCAAAGCTAAATTAGCTCAATTTTTACGCTTGCAACTTAGTGATAATGTTTTAGCTTATGAGCTTAAAAATAATGGAGAATATGAAAAAATTCCTTCTTCTGAAAAAATCATAGATTCTCAACAAACCTTAGAAGAATATGTAAGTAAAATTTATAAAACACTTAAAAAAGATACAGATCAAAGTCGTGCAACGCACTTAGCTTCCAAACTTTTCAAAGAAAACTAAAAGTTTTTAGGGTTTTTTACTCTAAAGACTTATTTACTTGTTTGTTATAAAAAAGGGCTTTAAGATAAAGCCCTAGGAGATTTCCCATAGAAATAAACAATTATTTCTAAACTATAAAAAGATTTAGAAATGATTTTTAAGATTAAAATTTATACTTAAGTCCTACTTGACCACTTAAGTAAGTTTCATTTTTATTATCTACTTTACCTGCTAGTATTTGTTTAGCACCAAAGCCAAGATTCATACTGAGTTGATTTGTAAAATCTACATTACCCCCTACGATAATTTGTCCGTATGTTTTTTTCTTGTTGTTAGCTTCTACACTAGTAAAGAAAGCATTATTTACAGCTAGGTTAGCTGTGTAATCATCACCGCTATTGATAACAAATTGTTCTATTTTTGGAGTTACAAAAATATAAGAGTTTTCATTCATATATTTTCTAAATTCAGCACCCACTTCAACACTTACAGAATTGTTTTTCATAGAATCAATATCTTTAGCAATAGCACCATTTTCTGTATGAGATGGAGTATAACTAAAATAATAATTTACTCCCGCAAAAGGTTTAATAAATAAAGTATTATCACTAAAGTCAAACACACGACCTGCATTAGCACTAAGTCCTAAGAATTTACTTGTATAATCTGAGTTATATGCACCATCTATTTGAACATTGTCTTGTTTAGTTGGAGAAACTTGAGCATAAGCTTTAAGATTAAGTTCCCATTGTGGAGCTATATTGATAGTAGAATACATACCTAATTGGAAGTTATCACTTTTTTGTTCTAGATTATTGTCTTTGATTTTAGCATTTGCATAAGTAAAATAAGCACCCCATAAAACATCATCATTAGCTTGTTTATCTACACCTATAGTAGCACCATACATTGCACCACTATCTCCATTGATAATGTTAGCACCACCAAAAGCATTAGCCTAAACACTATTGGTATATTCATTTACATAGCTTGGTCTCATATCACTATCTAAAGCAGCAAATTTAAGACCATTCATTTTAGAAGCATAAGTTCCAAAAGGATTGTTTAGCATTGCTACACGAGAACCTATAGAAACATCATTAGAAATATTCATAGTGGTATTTACTGCACTAGAAGCTGAATTGAGATTAGATACAGATTTACCTGTATTGTCTGTGTCTTTTTTGATTTGTAGGGCTAGTTTTACACCTTCTCTACTTGCTAAATCTGCTCCTATACTTCCTAATTGTTCTGTGATAGAACGAAGTGCTAGGATAGAAGCTTTATCATTAGCACTAAGATTTAAATTTGAATTTTTATTTACTAAATCAATGTATTTTTCATCATCGATTTTACCGCCATTTTTCTCAGCTTCTTGTTTGAGTTGTTCAAGTTCGGTTTTTTGTTGTTGTAGGGTTTTTTTGGCTTGCTCATTATCTAAACCATCTATGATTCTAGTGATAGCTTCAAGATCTACTGCGATTTGATTAGTTAAATTTTTAGCCGCTGCAGTAGCACCTCCATTAATCACTAAGCATTTATCACCACCACAGTTTTTAAGGCTAAGTTTATAATCCACAAAGGCACCGCCATACTTCTTATCATCTATAACATCAAGATAAGCAGCATAATCATCACCATTCAGCAAGCTTTCATTTATATAAGAACTTGCAGTTTTTAAAATCAAAGCTCCTGCGTTAGTTTCATCATTAAGCTTATCTGTTTTTATGTCTTTTGCTCTTAAAGCAATAAAATCATTTACATCTAAATTAGAATAAGATTGAGATAAAAATCTAAGACCTGCTTCTTTAAGCGTTGCTGTTCCATTGACTTTAAAAGTATCGCTTTTCATTGAAACAATAGTACTATTTGTTGTGCTAAAGTCTCCATTTACAGTTAAGCCGGTATTTACAGTATCGTTAGTATTTTCTCTACTACCATTAAAATTAACAAAAATGAAGCTTTATTTTTATCTATATTGCCAAGATCAAAATCTTCACCTGAACCTTCCATTGTAAAATTAGCATTAATAATTCCTGCATTAAAATAACTAAGTCCTATATCAGTAGTTTTAAAATCTTTGGCATCTACATTGAAATTTCTTACTAAAGCAGCAGTTTTGCCTTGATAATCCATTTGGTTTTTCAAAGTTCAAGAATTATTGCCTAAATCAATGTTGATTTTAGTATCTTCAGGGGCATCATCAAAAGCTGAAGTGCTGATATTAAAAGTTACATCTTGCTTGTTTTTATAATCTTCATTTTTAAAAATAGCAACATTGTCTTTTTCATTAATGTCAAAGTGTGTATTTAAATCATTATCACTGTTAAAAGTAATCTCTGCTGCAAAAGCACCCGAATAAAGCAAAGTTGCTACACCTAAGCTTGGCAATATCTTGCTCGAAGCATTTTTCTTCATAAGTTTCTCCTTCAATAAATTTAAACTGAAGGAAAAATTATACCCCTTCCTAAAAATAAGCTTAAAAATAAAACTATAAATTTTTAATGAAAAATTATAAAACTTAATATATCAAAGTTTTAAGGGTAATAAATCGATCTTAACTTCATATAAAAAATTCTAAAAATTTGAAATAAACTTATGATTTACTTAAAATTAGCGTGATGGTGGAAGCGAGGGGAATCGAACCCCTGTCCAAAAATAATCCCACAAAGACCTCTACATGCTTAGCAAAGATGACTACTTCACCCTACTTCGCTCATCTTCCAAAACTCAAAAGCAAGGCTAAGACTTTATTTCACCTCAACGCTTGTCAAACGCAAGGCTACACTATCAAAAATGACCGAAAATTAAGCTAGATAGTATGACTTAATTTCAGGCTCAACTGAACTTACGCAGCTTTAGCGTAAGCAGGAGCGAATTTAACGTTGTTTGCGTTTAATTTTATTTGGGCTTTTTACGCTTTGCCCAAAGCGACATGCCATCTAAGCAGACTTACTCCTGTCGAAGCCAAGTCGCTCCCTTATTTAGAAATAATATTTGGAACATTAACAATTAAAGGATTAAAAACCGCTAAAACAGAATCATCATTTTCATATGAACGACAATATTTTTCAAATTGATCACTCATCAAAAGCATCCAATCCGTAAATTCATCACTAGCAGGCCCGTTAAAGCGATTTGCTTGCACCATCATCTCTTCACAAAATACACAAAAATCAGTCACTTCTTCAAGATTTAAGCGTCTTGCTGCCCAAGCGGTATTGTGTGCTAAAGTTTCAAGCTCTTTTATGGCTTCTTTATAACGCACACTATCGCTTCCAAGCTTGATGATTAAAGGTTCAAACCTATCGCACATGGTTCTAAAAAATTGTAAAAATTTTTCTATATCGTCAATTTCATAATCTAATTCTAATTTTGTTAAAATTCCCATTTTTAAACCATAATCATTGAAGTTTAATGTAAATTCTAGCAAATTTTAGCTAAAATCTTATTTTAATTTTTCCAAAATATAAGCAAAGATATGGATAGAATAGTAGAAATAGAAAAATACTCCTTTGATGAAACTTACGAAACTTCGTTGCGTCCTTCAAATTTTGATGGTTATATAGGTCAAGAAAGCATTAAAAAAAATTTAAATATCTTTATAGCTGCAGCTAAAAAACGCAATGAATGTTTAGATCATATACTTTTTAGTGGTCCTGCAGGACTTGGAAAAACAACACTAGCTAATATCATCTCCTATGAAATGGGTGCAAATATCAAAACAACCGCCGCTCCTATGATAGAAAAAAGCGGAGATTTAGCCGCTATTTTAACCAATCTTAGCGAAGGAGATATACTTTTTATCGATGAAATTCACCGCTTAAGCCCTGCTATCGAAGAAGTGCTTTACCCTGCAATGGAGGATTACCGCCTTGATATCATTATAGGTAGTGGTCCAGCTGCTCAAACCATAAAAATCGATTTACCAAAATTTACTCTTATAGGGGCTACAACTCGTGCAGGTATGCTTAGCAATCCTTTGCGCGATCGTTTTGGTATGCAATTTAGATTAGAATTTTACAAAGACAGCGAACTTGCCCTAATCTTGCAAAAAGCAGCTTTAAAACTTAATAAAACTTGCGAAGAAAAAGCCGCACTTGAGATCGCTAAAAGAAGTCGTTCAACCCCTAGAATAGCTCTAAGGCTTTTAAAAAGGGTAAGAGATTTTGCCGATGTTAATGATGAAGAAATTATCACAGAAAAAAGAGCTAATGAGGCCTTAAATTCTTTAGGAGTTAATGAGCTTGGTTTTGATGCGATGGATTTAAGATATCTTGAACTTTTAACCGCTGCTAAGCAAAAACCTATCGGACTTGCAAGCATTGCTGCGGCTTTAAGTGAAGATGAAAATACCATAGAAGATGTAATCGAGCCTTATTTATTAGCTAATGGCTATATAGAACGCACTGCAAAAGGGCGTATAGCAAGCACGAAAAGCTATAGTGCTTTAAAATTAAACTATGAAAAAACTTTATTTGAGGAGTAAATTTTGCAAAATGGAAAATTCTTTCTTATAAGCTTTATTTTAGTCATTTTATTTCTTTTGCTTTACCTTTTTAAAGGTTTTTTACTTGTAATTATCATAGCTAGTTTAATGGCGGTAGCTACCTCAAATATCAATGCGAAATTTTTAAATCTTACTAAAGGGCATAAATTTTTAGCTTCCATTCTTACAACAACTTGTATGGTTTTGCTTTTCTTTGCACCTTTTGTTTATGCTATGATAGAACTTGCCAAAGCTTTAAAGAATTTTGATATTAATTTAGTTACACAAACACTTGATTATGTCAAAAACTATCAATTTACCTTGCCCGAAAGCTTTAATTTTTTAGAACCTAAAATCAAAGAATTTTTAGCTTCTATAGATTTAAATAGCATTTCTAAACAAATTCTAAGCTATGCTTCAAGTTTTACAAAATCAGGAGCTAAATTTCTTATAGATATGGTTTTAATTTGTGTGTTTTATTTCTTTGCAAATCTATATGGAACAGAACTTGTTATCTATCTTAAATCCATCATTCCTATTGATAAAAAAGAACTCGATGATGTTTTAAGCGAAGTGGGTAATGTTATGGCTGTTGTGCTTTACTCTATGGTAATTGTAGCAATATTTCAAGGTGCACTTTTTGGTTTAATCACAATGTTTTATGGTTATGATGGAATTTTAATGGGAGTAATTTTTGCTGTAAGTTCTCTCATACCTGCTATAGGAGGAGCTTTAATTTATGTGCCTGTAAGTCTTTATGAATTTGCCTCAAACAATCTTAACTCAGCTCTTGCTATTTTTATTTATTCTGTAATTGTAATTTCTTTTATAGCAGATACTTTAATCAAACCTTTAATCATCAAATGGATCAACAAAAAACTTGTAAAAACCCCTACCAAAATCAACGAACTTTTAATTTTCTTGGCCATGATAGCAGGAATTTCAACCTTTGGTTTTTGGGGTATTATACTAGGTCCTGCGATTTTAACTTTTTTTGTATCAACTTTAAGAATGTATGTGATTTTAAAAGATAAGAATTTAATTTAACTTGCCTTAAAAAAGGCAAGTTTTATGTTCTAGGCTTTTGGGCCTATCATTTTAGTAGGATCAACAAATTTATTGAAATCTTCTTCGCTAACCAAACCAAGCTCCATTGCGCTTTCTTTTAAAGAAATACCTTTTTTATGAGCATTTTTGGCTACTTTAGCAGCGTTTTCATAACCTATGTGTGGATTTAGAGCGGTAACTAGCATTAAAGAATTATGAAGATTATGATCGATTTTTGCACGATTTGGTTCTATGCCTACAGCACAATGGATATTGAATGAATGCATAGAATCAGCCAACAAATCAAGACTTTGCAAGAAATTATAAATAATCACAGGCTTAAACACATTAAGTTCAAAATTTCCTTGACTTGCTGCAAATCCGATAGCTGCATCATTTCCCATCACTTGTACAGCAACCATAGTAACAGCTTCGCACTGGGTAGGATTTACCTTACCTGGCATAATCGAACTTCCTGGCTCATTTTCAGGAATGATAAGCTCACCAAGACCACATCTTGGACCCGAAGCTAACCATCTTATATCATTTGCAATTTTCATTAAATTTGCAGCCAAACCTTTCATAGCTCCATGAGTAAAATTAATCGCATCATGACTTGTTAAAGCATGAAATTTATTTGGACTTGAAATAAATTTTGTACCTATAAGTTGAGTTAGCTCTTCACTTACTTTTTGGCTTAATTCTGGATGTGCATTAAGCCCTGTTCCTACTGCAGTTCCTCCTATGGCAAGCTCTCTTAAAGTTGGTAAAGAAGCGATGATTTGCTCTTTTGAATGTAAAAGCATAGAAAGATATCCACTAAATTCTTGCGCTAGAGTAAGTGGAGTAGCATCTTGTAAATGCGTGCGTCCTATCTTGATAATACCATCAAATTCTTTTACTTTTTTTTCAAAAGTTGCAATAAGCTCATCAAGCGCAGGGATAAGCTTTTTCTCTACTTGCTCAACCGCAACGATACTCATAGCTGTTGGAAAAGTATCATTTGAACTTTGACTCATATTAACATGATCATTTGGATGTACAAGCTTTTCTTTGCGAAAATCCCCGCCCATGATTTCAGTGGCACGATTTGCAATAACTTCATTCATATTCATATTACTTTGTGTGCCTGAACCTGTTTGCCAAATCGCAAGTGGAAAATTATCATCAAATTTACCTGCGATAATCTCATCGCAAGCTTGAACTATAGCATTTTTCTTAGCATCATCAAGTTTGCCAAGTTTGTTATTGACCAAAGCTAAAGATTTTTTAAGATTTGCAAAAGCATAGATTAAAACCTTTGGCATTTTCTCGCAACCGATTTTGAAATTTTCAAAACTTCTTTCAGTTTGAGCTCCCCAATATTTGTCATTTGGAACCTTAACTTCACCCATGGTATCATGTTCAACTCTGTATTCCATAATTTTTTCCTTTGATTAAAATTTTATTTATTATAAGCTAAAAAAATAAATACTTTCAAAAACGTTTTCCCACTGAACTCATTAAATGCAATTCATAGGCATTATGAGAAAATCTATTCATTAACATAAACTGCCAAAATACATTGTTTTTATATAAAAATTCTGAATTAAAACCTTGACTTAAAATATTATCTTTTAATTTATATTTTTGAATAAAAGCAATAGGAAAATCAACAAAACTAGCCTTATTTTCTAAAGTTCTTCCATAAATTCTTTTTTCAAAAATTACAAAAGTAGAAAAAGAAGCTTGATAATCATCTTGCTCTATATTTTTAGCAAGATTAAAACCTAAATTTGCATTTATGCTATGATGTTTTAAACTTTCATAATTTTTAGCAAAAGGACTTTTATTTTCTTTAAAATCTTCTTGATAAAAAAAACTATGTGTAAAATACATTAAAGGATTAAAAATAAAATCTTGACCTAAAATAATATCTTTAGTTACACCAAGCTGGGCTGAAGTTTGCAATGTTTTATATTTGCCTTCAATTGGCTGCTCTACTACAAAACGATTAAGAGTATTAAATCCTACACCTATACCTAATCCACTTAATATTTTTATAAAATCTAAATCATGGTTATAATTAAGCAATAAATCCATGTTATAACTCTTCAAATCACTACCATTATTAAAATTAAATTTAGCGCTAGAAAGAGATAAAGCATAAGCTAAAAAGCCTGATGAGAAATTTTCTCCTAAAGAGATATTAGCACCTGTTTTTTGACCTGAAAAATCTTTATCTTTATAGTATTTATAACTTGGAGTAAGATGCCAAAAATATTCTTCATTGCTAAAAATTCTAGGTAAATAAGTACTAGCAAGTAAGATATTATTGTTTTGTGCAAAATTATTAATATTAAGAGGATGAAGGGTAAATAACATATTATTTTGCATTAAATTAGATTGATTATGATTACTAAAAGTGCTTAAATACCCTGAACCTTCTATTCTATTTAATTTAGTCTTTACATCTATTCCATTATCTAAAGAAGCAAAAAATTCCTGATAAGTCTGACTCAAGTCTGCCCTAGATCGCAATTGTCTTAAAGCATTTCCCAAGCTTGTATTAGGAATTTCGTAAGCATTTGGCTTTAAATTAGGTTTTATTAAGGTTTTATTAATACTCACTAAATCATCACTTAAAACAAAATCAAAATTTAAAGCATAGGTATTTTGTATCAAAACATGATTAAAAGATGATAAACTTTTTTCCAAATCTCCCAAATTAATTTTCACTGGCTTATTTAAGATATAGTATTTAGGTAAAGGAATATATTCTAAATTCCCGCTCTTAATATCATAAGTTTTTGCAATCAGTTTAGAATTTTTATAATTACCAAAATCAAGTTGCAATTTAGAATCAACTCCTTCTTGAGTATAAGTTCCTTGCACGGTTAAATCATTCAAATCTTCATTTCCAGGTCTAACTATGCCTTTATTGTTTAAATTTTGCCCTACAATACCATTACCGCTTAATATTGCTTTTTGTTCTACATAAGCATTATTTTTAACTTTTCCTTTAAGCTTTAATTCTCCTTGTTTGATTAAAGTTGCACCCTCATAAGTATTTTGACCACTGATAATCAAAATACCTTCACCTTCTTTCGATAATCCTATGTTAAGATTAGCTAAATGTGTAGGTTTATTAATAGCACTTGATAAATGAGTACTTTCATCCCATTTTCTTTGACTAATATCATTAGAAAATTCAGCATCATAACCTGCAGTGTTTATAGTATAATAAGCTGTATTAGGTTCTTGCTCATATTTTAATACATCCTGATCACTGAGTCTGTTTGCATCTAAAATACTCAGTCCTTTTAACGCCTTTTGTGCATCTAAAATTCCTTGTCCAAATAATTCTTCTTTCTCAACTCTAACTACTCCATTAATAGAACTAATAGTGGAAGTATTAAGTTTTTGTGACTGCGCACTATCTCTATTATCCCAAATATAATCACTATAATCAATCCATTGTCCATTAACTTGAACTTGTATTCCATTGTAAAGCTGTTTTAAATCCCGTTTTATTTCATCTTCTATCCCAGGTGGATCTTGCGAAATATACACAATAAGAAATTTAGGTTGATTTGTTCCATCGGTTACTTGTTTAACAGTAAATTTTGGAGCCTTATAATTTTTATTTGCTGTACTTAATAGTATATCAGCAATTTGCTTACCATCCAAAAAGGGGAAATTTTGCTTGACCAGTGCCGCTGTTCCACTTACCATAGGTGCTGCCATAGAAGTTCCACTTTTTTTTGTAAACTTATCATTAGTGCTTGAATCAACATTATTAATATTTACTCCAGCAGCAACTAAAGAAAAATTCGTAGCTCCCTTAAAACCATTACTAAAATCAGCCAAACCTTGACTTTTAATTATTAAAGTCCCATCTGATTCTAAAGTAATCTCATTTGCATCCAAAGCTCCAACAGCCAACCAAGCTCTTAAAGATTCATCATAACTTGGTAAAATCGCATGCAAAGCAGGGCTAAGAATTCCTTCATTACCAGCAGCAAATACATTTAATACTCCCTTGTCCTTGCTAAGCCTCATCATATCATTAGCAACCTTATCTGCTTTCATAACATATTCCAAAGGAGTATTACAGATATTATAGCTTGTCCCTTGATTAGTTTGAGTACAATCTACTAATCCAGAATTTGAAGCCTTAAGATTAAAATAAGGATAAAAATTAATACCCCAGCTATTATTAATAATACTCACATCTTTGAAAAAATTATAAATATCAGGAATTTGAGTGTAAGAGCCATTTGGAAACACCCCAGCTCCATAAAATTTTGCCCCATAAGCCACTCCATAAGGTTTGCTATCGCCTATCTTTGCTCCAACAGCTATACCTGCTACATGACTTCCGTGTGTTGATTTTTTCAAATCAGGTATAAGCTGTTTCCCAGCTGTATCAGTAGGATAAGTAGACTTTAAAATCTTATCCTTTAAACTAATATGATCTTGATTAAAAGCATCATCGGCTACACCTATTATAATAGTATCTCCGCTATACCCTAGCTTATGTACTTTATCAATATGATGAAGTTCAAATTCGCTTAAAGCAAAAAGTTTACAAACTAAAGTTAAACAAAAAAATTTTTTCATTTCTATTCTACCGTTACGCTTTTAGCCAAATTCCTTGGCATATCCACATCATTGCCAAGTCTTATGGAAATTTCCATCGCTAAAAGTTGAGTAATTACCATCATTTCAAAAAATTCACACATATAATGATCTTGCTCATTGGTTTTTATAAAATCATCACTTAAATCAAATTCTAAAGGTGAAATGCTAAGCACTGTAGAATCCCTAGCAATAAGCTCTTCAACATTTGATTTTGTTTTTTCATAAAGCATATGCTTTGGCATTAAAGCTATAGTATAAAGTTTAGAATCAGCCAGAGCAATAGGGCCGTGTTTCATCTCTCCTGCAGGATAACCCTCAGCGTGAAGATAAGATAATTCTTTAAGTTTCAAAGCTCCTTCTAAGGCCAAAGGATAAAACACATCTCTGCCTATAAAGAAAAAGCCATGTCCATCTAAATAACGCTTAGATAAACGATGAATTTTTTCATGTAAAGCCTGTTTTACACTCACGCAATTTGGAGTATGTAAAAGTGCTTTAATTTCAGCAGAAACATTTAAATTTCTTTTTTGTGCCATAAAAATAGCAAGCATCCAAAGTGTTAAAACCTGAGTGGCAAAAGCTTTAGTTGAAGCAACTCCTTTTTCTATACCCGCACGAGTTAAAAGACTTAGGTGTGCTAAACGCACTATATTAGAATTATCCACATTGCAAATTGCAAAAGTCTTAGCACCCTGCTCTTTTGCAATCTTTAAAGCCTCTAAAGTGTCTGCTGTTTCTCCACTTTGAGAAATAACGATAAATAAAGAATCTTTTTTTATAATTGCTTCACGGTAGCGAAATTCACTTGCAATTTCTACTTTAGCTTTAACTTTAGCAATTCTTTCAAACAAATAAGCACTTGCCATTGCAGCATGATAGCTTGTTCCACAAGCACAAAGCGTGATTTCATCTACTTGACTTAAATCTTCATTGTTTAGCTCATCAAAAACGACTTCATCGCCTTGAATACGCCCCATTAAAACTTCACTCATCACGCGACTTTGTTCATAAATTTCTTTTTCCATAAAAAAACGAAAGCCGTCTTTTTTTGCATAAGCCTTATCACCTGAAAGCTTAGAAAAACAAAGTGATTTTAAAATATCATTTTCATAAACGACAAGCTCATCTTTACTCGCGTATCCCAAGCTTAAATCTTCAAGATACATTACCTCATCACAACTTCCTATCAAAGGCGCATCACCTGAAGAAAAATACCATTCTTTATTTGCATTTTTACCGATAATCAAAGGAGCAGCATTTTTTGCAAAATACACATGATTGGGATCTTTTTTTGTTACTAACAAAGTAGCAAAAGCACCGCGAAGTTCTTTGATGGTTTTTTGCCAAGCTTCAAAAACTCCCAAATTTCTTGCATAAAATTCAAAAAGCTGAACAATCACTTCTGTATCTGTTTGACTTAAAAAACTCACGCCTTCTTTTTCAAGTTTATCTTTAATTTCTTTATAATTTTCTATAATACCATTGTGAATCACGCAAGAATACTGTCCTAAATGAGGGTGTGCGTTGATTTCAGTAGGTTTACCATGGGTTGCCCATCTTGTATGACCTACAGCAAAACCATAACCTTGACTTTCAAAATCTGTGCATTTATTCGCCAAATTTTCAAGCTTTCCTACAGCTTTAAAAAAACTAAGTTCGCCTTCTTGCATCACTGCCATACCCGCACTATCATAGCCACGATATTCTAATTCTTTAAGTCCATTTAGTATAATTTGTTTTTTTTCATTATTTCCTATATAGCCTACGATTCCACACATTTTTTTACTCACTTATTAATAAATTAACTAACTTTTGCTCGCTATGTTCTAATTTTTCATTCTTTTGAAAAATAAAAATATTACGCGTCCTTTGTCTTATGGTTTGAATTTTTGCTGCACATAAAACAAGTTCAAGTTCATTAAAAACATTCATCAAATACGCCATTAAACCTTGCTGATCTTTAGTATTAAGACCTAATTTGGCATACATTTTAGAATAGTTTAAGTCTAATTTTAACTCCTCTTTTTTAATGATTGGCTTTTTAATTTTTTTCAAATTAAAACCAGAAAGATTTGAATTTAAAAGCTCACAAAGTTTTAGTTTTTGCTCATCACTGATAATATTATCATATTCAAACCTTAAATAAATTTTATCATCAAAAAGTTCAAAAAAATTCATAAAAATAAGATTTAAATTTGTTAAAGAACTTAAAATAATGGCAATATTAAAATGAAGTGGTGCAACAATTTGCAAACTAAGATTTGTTTCATTACTAAACCAAAATTTAAAATCATTTTCTTTGGCTAATTTAGAAATCATAACAATATCTTCAAAAGTATTTTTTATAATAAAAAGATTTGATTTGATATGTATGATTTTATCCTGCAAAATTTCATCTTGCTCTAAAAAAATCTTACTTCTTTTAAGTGTTAATTCTTTTTTTACCCTTCTTGCACTTTCTTCAAGTAGATTTTCATCTTCAAAACCTTGTTTTGCATTTTCTAAAAGTTTATCAAGAACTCTAAAATAAAAAGCATTATAATTTAAAGCCTTAGCCTTTAGCCAAGTTAAAGTATATAAAAGCTCTAAATTTTCTAAATTTTCTAGCTTAGAAACCAAACTACTTACAACAATAGGATTGTATATATCTTCTTTTTCTACAAGATCTTTTAAGGCATTATTGTTTTTAAATATTTTAAGACCCCATTCTAAAATTTCATTCTTTAAATCAAATTTGGAACAATACGCTCTATATATGCCTGCTAAAGAAATTTCATTTTCACTTTCTATAGCACTTAAAAGTATCACAAGCTTTAAAATCATTTTTTCATCGGTTTTAAGTTTTTGGAGTACCTCAAGCTCATCTTCGTATTTTTCAAATTCACTTAACATAAGAAAAACTTGCTCATCAAAACTATAATTTCCTTCTTCATCGCTTAAAAAACGAACTGTCCAAAAAGGCTTGCATAAATCTTTTAAAATTCCACTATCAAGCAAAAGTTTTAAAACACAAAAACTATGCCTTTTATAAAAAATTTTCTCAAAAAGTATTAAAGCTTTTTCTATATCTTTTTTACCGTATTTCAATCTTCTTAGGGCAAAAACCAAGTGAAGATCGAAAATAACCTGTTTATCTTCAAGTTTTAATAAGTATTCTAAAACTTCCACAAGAGTTTTAAATTTATATTCTTGTTTAAGAGTATGATTTAATCCATCTTGAATTTGCTTTGCTAAAAAGTGTGTATAAAAACCTATAGTATGCATACTTTGTAAAGCCTTTTGAACCAACAACTCATTTGCTCCAAAATGTTTTTTAGCTTTTTTATACATTAATTCACTCAAATCATGAACATTAATAAGTAAAAACTCATCCTCATCTTTAGCACTTAATAAATTCATCGCTGATTTTAAAGAAAGTAAAAAATCTCCAGCTAAACGCAACTCGCTTAAATTTTTTTCATCTATAAAATTTAAAGCATAATTTTTTGGAGAAGTCTTAAAAAGAACAAGCAAACTCTCTAAGGATCTTAAATGATTTAATCCGCCAAAATCTTTTAAGATATTAAATTCCTGCTTTATAAATGGAATATCAAATTCTTTAAAATTTTCTAGCAAAAGCTTGGCAAAATCATTTTTATTTTCTTTTAAAATACTCTCAAATTTTGTCTTAATCCCTTTAAATAAAATCCTAGAACCACATATGAAACGAGTTTGTATTATAGAAGTCTTAAGCTCATTGCTAGCATTATAAAGTCCGTTAAATTCTAAGATAACAGAGTCAATTTGCAAATGCGCATCATTTAAAATTTCGATAAAAGCCTTAATCATAGGTTTTAAATGAAAAGCCTTAATATCTTTATAAACAAAAATCAAAGAAATACTTTCATTAAAACAAAGACTATTATTTGCATATGCTTTGCTTGCTAAAACACAAAAAGGGATATTATCACCTGGAGGTGAAAAATCATCAAAATAATCTTTAAGAACTATATCATAAGCTTTTTTTATGAAATTATCCATATTTTTAGAATGATATAAGCTAAACGCCCCTTGCTTAAGAAAAAATTTTCTACAACTTTGGGTATAGGAACTAAGATTTTTTTTAAAAATTTCTAATTCTTTATTTAACAAAATTTCTACTCTCTTTAAATTTTAATAATAATCTTAACAAAAATATCTTTTATTTTGGCTTTTTCTATAAACTCTTTTTCAGTAAGCAAAAATTATAATGCTTTATTTAAAAACAGCAAAAGAGTAAAATTAAAATGAAAAATTTAATTACCAAACTAGAAAATGAAGAAAGATTAAACCAAGAAGAAGCCAATGCACTTTGGGATCTAGATCTTTTTACCTTAGGCAAATACGCTCACAAAAAACGCACTAAACTTCATGGAAAAAAAGTCTATTTTAATATCAATCGTCATATCAATCCAACTAATATCTGTGCAGATACCTGTAAATTTTGTGCCTTTTCAGCACACCGAAAAAATCCTAATCCTTATTTGATGACTCATGAAGAAATCATGAAAATTGTTGATGAAACCGTAAAACGAGAAACTAAAGAAGTGCATATCGTTTCAGCTCACAACAAAGATACAACTTGGCAGTGGTATTTAGAAATTTTTAAAATGATAAAAGAAAAATATCCCAATCTTCATGTAAAAGCTATGACTGCTGCTGAGATTGATTTTTTACATCGCCGTTTTAAAATGAGCTATGAAGAAGTGATAGAAAAAATGCTTGAATACGGCGTTGATTCTATGCCTGGGGGTGGAGCTGAAATTTTTGATGAAGAAGTGCGTAAGAAAATTTGTCATGGAAAAGTTAGCAGTGAAAATTGGCTTAAAATTCATAAACTTTGGCATGAAAAAGGCAAGCAAAGTAATGCTACCATGCTTTTTGGGCATATAGAAGAAAGACATCACAGGATCGATCATATGTTAAGACTGCGTGATCTTCAAGATCAAACCGGTGGATTTAATGCTTTTATCCCTCTAGTTTGGCAAAGGGATAATAGCTTTATACAAACTGATAAAATCATGGATAGTGAAGAAATTTTAAAAACCATTGCCATTGCTCGTTTAGTGCTTGATAATATTAAAAATATCAAAGCTTACTGGGCAACAATGACTTTAAATTTAGCCATGGTAGCACAAGAATTTGGAGCTAATGATTTAGACGGTACCATAGAAAAAGAAAGCATACAGAGTGCAGGTGGTGCAAAATCTGCTAAAGGCACAAGTTTAAAAACTTTTGTCGATATGATAAAAACTTCAAATCTTATTCCTGTAGAACGCGATAGTTTATACAACGAGCTAAAAACCTACTAAGGAGAAAAAATGGACTTTTTTAAACTCAAAGAAAACAATACGAGTTTTAAAACTGAAGTTATAGCAGGGCTTACTACTTTTTTGGCTATGGTTTACATTATCCCCGTAAATTCTAGCATAGTAGGAAATACAGGAATGCCCATAGAAGCTTTAATCACCGCAACAGCTTTAATCACCATAGTTGCAAGTGCTTTTAATGCTTTTTTTGCCAATACTCCTGTAGCTATGAGTGTAGGAATGGGTTTAAATGCTTATTTTACCTTTGCGGTTTGTTTAGGTCAAAACATAGCTTGGCAAAGTGCCTTAGGAGCTGTTTTTATTTCAAGTATTATTTTTCTCATACTTTCTTTTACGCATTTTCGTCTTTGGGTAATCCGCAATATCCCAAAAGATTTACGCCTTGCAATTTGTGCGGGCATAGGTTGTTTTATTGCATTTTTAGGCTTGAGTCAAATGGGTGTGATAATGCATAATAAAGATACTTTAGTCAGTATAGGAAATTTCAAAAGCCCTCATGTGCTTTTTGGAATTTTCACTCTAGCTTTAATCATCTTTTTTTGGGCTATAAAACTTCGCGGAGCTTTTATTTTGGGGGTATTAGTAAGCTCTATTATTGCTTGGATTTTCCATTTAGACAATGCAAGTTTTCCTGTGCAAATCTTTTCTTGGCCAAATTTTAGCATGGAAAATGGTTTAGGGGCCATCTTTTTACAACTTGATATCAAAAGTGCCTTAAATATTACTATGATACCTATAATTCTTACTTTTTTTATCACTCAACTTTTTGATAGCATAGGAACTATCACAGGTGTGGGTGAAAGAGGAAAGATTTTTGATGATCCCAAAAATGGAGAAAAAAAACTAAGCAAAACCTTAATGGCAGATGCAACAGGATCAGCCTTAGGAGCTATGACAGGCACTTCTACAGTTACAGCTTTTGTTGAAAGCACTACAGGAGTTGAAAGCGGAGGAAGAACGGGGCTTACAGCTTTAGTTGTAGCTATTTGTTTTGCTTTTACACTTTTTTTACTGCCACTTTTTAAAGCTATTCCTGCAAACGCAATATACCCAGTACTTGTAATGGTTGGAATTTTAATGTTCATGGAAGTTAAAAATATAGATTTTAAAGATAGTGCTATAGCCGTAGCAAGCTTTTTTACTATTATCATGATGCCTTTTACTTACTCCATCACCACAGGTTTTGCTTTTGGTTTTCTTTCTTATTTACTTGTAAGAATTTTTAAACGCGAATGGGATAAAATCAACCTTGGCATTATAGTTTTAAGTTTATTATCTTTGGGTAATTTTCTACTTATAGCACTACAATAAATAAGGATATATAATGATATTTTACTCCTATGAAGAATTTAAAGAAGATGTAAAAATTCTTGCTAAAGAAATTAAAAAAGATTTTAATCCTGATGCACTTTTAGCTATAGCAAGAGGAGGGATGAGTTTAGGACACTCTTTAGCAGTGGCTTTAAAAACGCGTCAGCTTTTTGCTTTAAACTCAATTCATTACGATAATACAAAAAAACTTGATACTATTGAAATTTTCAACATTCCTGATTTAAGCAAGCACAAAAAAATTCTACTCATTGATGATATAGTAGATAGTGGAGAAAGTTTAGCAGAAATAAAAAAAGTTTTGCTTGAAAAATTTCCTCATATAGAACTTAAAATTGCAACCATTTTTTATAAAAAAACTGCTCTTTTAGAGCCTGATTTTAAAGTAAAAGAAGCTACTGAATGGGTGGATTTTTACTGGGATATAAATCTTGATTAAAAATTTGCTATAATTTTACTTTTAAAATTTTTAGGAGTTTTTGCTTGAGAATAAAATTTATATCTTTTATTTTAATTTTTTTTACTATTTTTGCTTTTGCTAAAGAACAAAATTTAGATGATTTTGAACAAGAATACCAAAACTATCAAGTAAACGATCCACTTTCAGGATATAACAAAGCTATGACAAGCTTTAATGTGGCTTTGTATGATTATGGTTTGCGTCCCGTTCTTAAGGGCTATAACGCTATCACTCCTGAATTTATAAGATTAGGAGTAAGAAATTTCTTTGATAATTTACTTGCTCCTTTGCGTTTTATAGGCAATGTTTTGCAGTTTAAATTTGAAGAAGCGGGAGAAGAATTTAAAAGATTTACCGCCAATACCATTATGGGCTTTGGTGGACTTATGGATGTGGCATCAAAAATGGGTCTTAAAAAACATCCCGCGGACTTAGGAACCGTTTTGGCTCACTGGGGTGTAGGAAGCGGTTTTCATATTGTCTTACCTATACTCGGCCCTAGTAATCTTAGAGATACTCTTGCTTTACCTGCAACTTGGTATGCAAGTTTTACCGCTTACATTGATCCTACTTGGGCAAGTATAGCTATAAGTGCTTATGGATTTGGTAATGAACTTAGTTTTAGACTTGATGAAATTGATGAAATTTATCACAACACGCCTAATTTATATCCATTCTTGCGTGATGCTTACGAGCAAAGACGCAATGAACTTAGCAAATAAAGGAAAATAATGAAAAAAATATTTCTAATCTTGGCTTTATTTTTTAATGCTTTTGCCTTACAGCTAGATGAAATTTCTAGTACTATGCAAAAAAACATTGATGCAAGCTTAAAACTTTTACAAGATAGCAAAGAAGACAAAAAACAAGCTGCTGATGGAATTTTTAAACTTTTTGATAGCATAATAGATTATAAACTCATGGCAAAACTCAGTCTTTCAAAAAATTATTCTAAATTAACCCCAAAAGAACAAGAAAAATTTACCACAGCCTTTGAAACAAGTCTTAAAAAAAGTTTTACCGATAAACTCAGTCTTTATAAAGATCAGGTTTTAAAGGTCAAAAATGGTGAGTTAAAAAATGAAAAACGCTATTTTTTAACTACTTCTATGGTAGTAGATGGGGAAGAAAAAAATATCATTTTTAAATTTTACAATGATAATAATAACTGGCTTATTTATGATGTAGATGTTTTAGGTGTGAGTATAGTACAAACTTATAGATCACAATTTGGAGATATTTTAGCCAACCAAGGCTTTGATGCCCTACTTCAAAAACTTGAAAGTATTGCCATAGAATAATGTTTGCAAAGCTTTTAAAGTTTTTTATTTCTCGTCCAAAAAGTACTTTTTTTGGAACCTTGTTTATATGCCTGTTTTTAAGCTTTTTTGCTTTTAAGCTTAGTGTAGATGCAAGTGCTGAAAGTTTACTTTTGGAAGATGATGCAGATTTAAAAACTTTTAGAGAAATTTCAAAACATTATAAAAGTGATAATTTTTTACTTTTAGCCTTCAAACCCTATGATGAAAAACCTTTTTCAAATGAAAATTTAGCCAAATTAAAAAAACTTCATGAAGAATTAGAAAAGGCTCCTTTAGTAGAACGCGTTTTTAGTATCATCAATGCCCCTTTGCTTCAAAGTTCTCAAAATACGGATTTAAAAGAACTTTTAAAAAATATCCCAAACATAGAAAGCCAAGATATAAACCGCACAAAAGCCCGAAATGAAATTTTAAATAGTCCCTTTTATAAAAATAATATCATCTCAAAAGATGGAAAAGTAACAGGGCTTATTATTTACTTAAAGCCTGATACAGTTTATAATAATCTTATAGAAAAACGCGATCTTGCTACCGATGAAAAAGAAAAAGATCAAATTCGTCTTGCCATAAAAGAACATCAAGACAAGCAAAAAGTTATCACGAAACAAAGTCTAGATACTATTAAAAGCATAGTTCGAAATTATGAAAAAAATAAAGATACGCTCTACCTTGGTGGCGTAAGCATGATCGCTGATGATATGATAGCTTATATAAAATCTGATCTTGTGCTTTATGGTGTTTCTCTTGTATTTTTACTAGGACTTGCACTTTATTATTTTTTCCGTTCATGGCGCTTTGTTTTTTTACCTCTTTTTATTTGTTTTATAAGCTTAAGTGCGGCTAGTGGAGTTTTTGCACTTTTAAATTTTCAAATCACGGTTATTTCATCAAATTACGTTGCTTTGGTTTTAATTATCACCTTAAGTGTAGTTGTTCATTTGATCACGCATTTTATCGAAAGCACCCAAAATCATCCCAAAGCTAAAGTTGAGCGCATAGTGCTTGAAACCTTACTAGCCAAAGCAAATCCTAGCCTTTATGCCATTGTTACAACAATGATAGGATTTTTTTCTTTAATCCTATCAAATATCGAACCTATCATAAAACTTGGTATTATGATGAGTATAGGTATAGGTTTAGCTCTTATCTTTAGTTATTTATTTTTAGCAAGTATCTTGGTTCTTTTAAAACCAAAAAATTATCATAAAAAAGAGTTTAAATTTAATCTTTTAGCCTTTTGTGCCAAAACCGCTCTTGATCCTAAAAAACGTCGCATGATTTATGGAATTTCAGTTCTTGCTATAATCTTAGCTTTAATAGGCATTTCAAAACTCAGGGTTGAAAATTCTTTTGTCAATTATTTCAAAGATGGTAGTGAAATCAAAAAAGGACTTTTGGTTATTGATAAAAATCTAGGTGGAACCTTGCCTTTAGAAGTGATCATTCGTTTTCCAAATAATAAAAACGATCAAAATACAAGCGATACTCTTGATAGTTTTGAAAGTGAATTTGAAAATTTAGCCACACAAGAAACTTATTGGTTTGACTCTAAAAAAACACGCATTGCAAAAAAAGTTCATGAATTTTTAGAAAACAAAGAATTTGTAGGCTCGGTTTTAAGTCTTAATAGTCTTTTAACCCTGGGGAAAAATATCAACGATGGAAAAGAGTTAGATGATTTTGCTCTTGCATTTTTAAATGAGAATTTACCTGCTAAATTTAAACAAGACTTACTCTCACCTTTTGTAAGTATAGAAAATAACGAGTTAAGATTTAGCATGCGTATTGTTGATTCTGATCCGAATTTAAGACGTAATAAGTTTTTAATAGATCTTAAAAAACAGCTTAACGAGCTTGTAAAAAACGATGGAGTAGAAGTGCAAATCACAGGCATAATGGTGCTTTATAATAATATGCTTCAAAGTCTTTTTTCATCGCAATTTGATACTCTTATATTTGTAATTTTAGCTATTTTTATACTTTTTATCATTGTTTTTAGAGATTTAAAATTTTCAGTTGCGGCTATATTCGTAAATGTTATTCCTTTAAGCGTGGTTTTTGCTCTTATGGGACTTTTAGGTATTCCTTTGGATATGATGAGTATCACTATAGCTGCTATTGCTATAGGTATAGGCGTTGATGATGCTATACATTATATTTATCGTTTTAGAGAAGAAATTAAAAACAAAAGCCTAGAAGAAGCCATTATGATTTCTCACCTTAGTATAGGTTCGGCACTTTATTATACCACAATTAGCATAGTTTTAGGTTTTAGTGTTATGGTGAGTAGTAATTTCATTCCAACAATTTATTTTGGAATTTTAACCGTTTTTGTAATGATTTTGCTTTTAAGTGGAAGTTTGTTCTTATTACCAAGCTTTTTAATCACTATTTATTCTAAGAAAACCAAGTTTCCAAACCAACATAAAGAGCATATATTAAAACAATAATAGCTATATATTTTAAAAAATTTTTCATTTTTATCCTTTATTTAAAATCTTTAAAATGATTTTTGCAAGCTCTAAAGCTTTAAAACGATGAGAGATATTATTCTTCTCATCCACGCTAAGCTGGGCTAAGGTTTTATCAAAACCCTTTGGAATAAAAAGGCTATCATAACCAAAACCATTTTCACCTTTTTCTGTATCTATTACTTTTCCATGCATGGTTCCATGCGTACTAAATTCCCCCATCAAACCTACCATAGCAATAGCAGCAACATAATGCGCCTTACTTTGTTTAAAACCTTTTTTTATCATTTCATTGACAAGTTTATCACGGTTACTTTTATCATCGCCCTTACCGCTAAATCGAGCAGAATAAATTCCTGGATTTCCTTCTAAAACATCTACACAAATGCCACTATCATCACTTAAAGCGATAAAATCTTTTTTTTGCTTTTCATCCAAAGCATTAAAAACTGCTCTTGCTTTAATCAAGGCGTTTTCTTTAAAAGTTTTTCCATTTTCTTCAATCTCAAAAGGCATTAAAACTTCATCAAAGGCATAAATTTCAAAATCTTTCAAAATTTCTTTAAGTTCTAAAACCTTATGCTTATTGCTCGTAGCTAGGATAATCTTCATAACAAAAGCTCCAAAATAATATCAAAACAAAAATATGATTTTATAAAATTTATCCTTGTGCGTAGCTTTTAAATATCAAATGATAAAACGATGTTAATCAATGCTTAATCCATTTCATAGTAAAATTATCCTAATTTAAATTTCAAATTTAATAGGAAATTGATAATGCTAAATAATGTCTTACCCTTATCTTTCATAGTTGGAACAAGATTTTTTGGGCTTTTTATAGTTTTGCCAGTTTTAAGTCTTTATGCTTTAAAACTTGAAGGTGCTAATGAATTTTTAGTGGGACTTTTAGTTGGTGTTTATGCCTTAACCCAAATGATTTTACAAATGCCTTTTGGGATTTTAAGTGATAAAATTGGTCGTAAAAAAACCATGCTCATTGGACTGATTATTTTTATAATAGGCTCTTTAATCTGCTCTTTTGCGGAAAATATCTACATCATGCTTTTAGGGAGAATGCTCCAAGGTGCAGGGGCCATTGGAGCAGTAGCTACAGCAATGATAAGTGATTTTATCACAGAAGAAAATCGTGGTAAAGCCATGGCGGTAATGGGTTCTTTTATAGGACTTAGTTTTGCAGCCTCTATGGTCATTTCTCCTCTAATGAGTGCAAAATGGGGTTTATCTAGCCTTTTTGATCTTAGTGCGGCTTTGTCTCTTTTATGTATAATTTTACTTTATACCGTTGTACCTAAAGAAAATAAAATCACTCATGAAAATGAAAAAACTCCTTTTTTTCATCTTATTAAACAAAAAAATTTAGCCCTTATGAATCTTACTAATTTCATGCAAAAAATGCTTATGAGTATAGCATTTTTAAGTATTCCTATTATTCTAGTAAAACATTTAGGCTTTGCTTCTGATAAACTTTGGATTGTTTATAGCGCTTCTATGGTAGCAGGTTTTATCGCTATGGGCTTTGCTGGAAGTTTAGGCGAAAAAAGAGGTTTAGCTAAACAAATTTTACTCTTAGGAATTGTTTTTTTCATACTTTCTTATCTTTTTTTTACTTTTAGTAATTCTATTGATTTTTTTATCATAGCAGTTGTGATTTTTTTTATAGGTTTTAATTTACATGAGCCTATTATGCAAAGTTGTGCATCAAAATTTTGTAAAGTTCATGAAAAAGGTGCAGCATTAGGGTTGTTTAATGCTTTTGGATATGGTGGAAGTTTTATAGGTGGTATTATCGGAGGGATATTTTTACATCTAGATACCTTAAATCTTTTAGCTATTATTTTAGTAATTTTAGCTCTAATTTGGCTTGTGGCATTATTTTTCTTAAAAAATCCAGCTGATTTTAAAAACCTTTATCTACCTTTAGAAACGCCTTTAAATTTCAGTACTTTTGGTGAAAATTTAGGGGTTGTAGATATTTATAAAAACTCTAAAAATCTTGTTGTTAAATTTGATAGCAAACTTACAAGTAAAGAAGAATTAGAAGGCAAATTATGAAAAAAATATTATTTTTATTCTGTTCTTTTTTTCTAGCTTTTGCAAAACCAAGTCTAGAGATACCCAAGCTCTCAAAACAAGCAAAACAAAACTTTATTTTAGAAAATGTCAAATTTAATTATAATGGCACAATATATAAAATTTTTATAGCTAAAAACAAGAATGAAAACTCAAATTATAAATATAAAATCATTTATTTACTCGATGGAAATGCCTTTTTTCCTCTTTTTTTAAATCTTTTCAACACTCCTGTCAAAGAAAATCTTTTAATTATTGGAATAGGTTATGATAATAATTTAGCTTTTGATACACAAAAACGCACTAAAGATTATACGCCTACAACAAATTTAAATAAACAAGGTGGAGGTAGTAAAGAATTTAGAAATTTCTTAACAACCCAACTCATCCCTTATATCAACAAAATGTATCCTATTGATTTTAGCCATCAAATTCTCTTTGGACATTCTTTTGGAGGACTTTTTGCCATTGATACACTTCTTTATGATAGTAAGATTTTTAGTCATTATTTTATTATTTCACCTTCTTTATGGTGGGATAATAGTGAGTTTTTACCTAATATCATAAAATTACAAACTTGCCCTAAAATTTACATCGGATTAGGTTCATTGGAAACAAATTCAAGTATTATCAAAGGTGTAGCTAAGCTCAATGCTCAAAAACTTAGCGAAAAAATATCCAAAGAAACTAATTGTAAAACTCATTTTAAACTTTTTAAAAATGAAACTCATGGAAGTGTCATATCTAAAGCTATGCTGTGGATGAAAAAGCTTCTTGATCTTAATTAATCATTGCTTTTATCATCACTTTTGCCTTGCAATCTGCACAGCAATAAAGTGTTTTGATTTTATTCTCATCATTACCAAATTTAGGTTTCATTAAATTGGCTATTTTTTCTACGGCTTTTTTGGTCGCAAATTCTTTACCACATTCTATACAGGCAAAAAGCTCATCTTTTGCCATGGTTTGATATTCAAAATAAGAAGCTCTAAACTCCATTCCACTACGAAATAATTTTAAAGTATCTTTTTCGGCACAACTTAACTCACAATACCCACAAGTCGTACAAAGAGAAGCATTGAATTTCAAAGCATTTTCTTGTTTATCAGCGATTAAAGCTCCTACATTACAGGCACCAACGCAAGAAAGACAAAGCGTACAGGTGTTAGGATTGATTTCTACCTTACCATAACGCAACCATTCGCCACTTTCTATACTACCAAAATCTTCATTTTTTATCATTTCTTGCATTCTTTTGGCAAAATTTTCTCTTGTAGTTAAGGTGTTATTATGAAAATCATATTTTAAATCTTGTATGAATTCTTGCTCTTTTAAAACATTTTGCAATTCTTTTTCATCTTTAGCAACAAAAATAGCTTTTTTTTGAAATTTTCTCTCAAAAAAAGTATTTAAAAGCGTAATGGCTTCATTGCTACCACGAGATACAAAGTCCGTATAAAAAACCAAATTTGCACCACTATTTTGCAAAAGTGTTAAAAAATGCATAGAAGAAAGCCATTTTTCACCCTCTATCATAAAGGGTAAAACATCTTTTGGTAAAGCAAGATTTAAATTTTCTAAAGACATTTTTTTAGGAATGATTAAAATTTTTTTATCTTTATAAAACTCGCAAAGGATAAAAAAACTTTCTCTTGGCATAGGAGCATAATCAAGCGATCCGCTAGGACACACGCTAATACATCCTCCACAACCCAAACAATCCACTTGAGAAAATTCCAAATGTTTATTTTCATCATCTTTTAAAATCGCCACAGTAGGACAAATTTCAGCACATTTTGCACAATGCTCACTGCGTCTTTCGTGGTATTGACACACGCTAGCATTATAGCTAATATAAGTTTTATAAGGATATTTTGGACTTTTGCTTTGTAAAAACTCAAGCAATACTTCAAGATTTTCAAAATTTAAAAGATTATAACATCCACTTTGTCTTGTAAAATCTTTACGCACAACGCTTAAATCTTCAGCTTTAAAAAGTAAAAAATCAAAATCTATTTCCACTTCTTCGCCTTGATTTTTAACCACAGCACAAAGCTCCCCTACACTTCCAAAAACAGCTAAAATTTCTGCACTACTTAAAGCAATAACCTTAAATCCATGTTCTTTTAAAAACTCTACGGTTTGAGTATCACTATCTACTAAAATCAAACGATTTTGCACTTCTTTGCTTTGTTCTAAATCAAGCCCTAAATCATAAACACTAGCTCTTGCTTCATAAAGCGTTAAAACATTTTTACTTTGCTCTAAAATTTCATCTTGAGAATTTTTAAGATAAAAATTAATCTCAGGGGCATAAATTTGTGCTTTTTGATTTTTATCATTGCAAATTAATACTTCTTTATCATTTATCTGATCTAAAATTTCAATAGCATCAGGCAAAGGGATTAAAACATCATTTTTTATATAAACAAAATCTTGCATTGTCTTCCTTAATCTCTTTAAAACATCATTTTATAAATTCTATGTTAAAATAACCAAATATTTTCTTAAGGCTTAAGATGAACAAATTTAGAACTTTTCCACAGATTAACACTCTTATTGAAGATGAGAGTTTAAAATCCTATCCTTTTTATATCAAAGCATTTTTTTGTAAAAAAGTTGTCGCAAAACTAAAAGAAAATTTTTCCCAAGATGAAATTTCTAAAGATAAACTACTTTTAGAAATCAAAAAAGAAATCAAAACTTTTTACCGCAAAGATTTACAAAGTGTGATTAATGCAAGCGGAGTGGTTATACACACAAACCTTGGTAGAAGTGTAATCCATGAAGAACTTTATGAAGCGTGTAAAGATATCATTTGTAATTATTCTAATGTAGAGTTTGATTTAGAAAATGGAAAAAGAGGCTCTCGCTATGCTTTGGTGTTGGAAAAACTTAAAATGCTTTTTGAATGCGAAGATGCTTTAGTAGTCAATAACAACGCTGCGGCAGTTTTTTTAGTGCTTAATTCTCTTTGTTATGATAAAGAAGTCATAAGCTCAAGAGGAGAACTTGTAGAAATTGGCGGAAGTTTTCGTGTGCCTGAAGTGATAAAAGCTGCAGGTGTAAAGCTTTGCGAAGTTGGAACTAGTAACAAAACACACTTAAAAGACTATGAACAAGCTATCGGTGAAAATACCGCTCTAATTTTAAAAACCCACAAGTCTAATTTCGCTCTTATGGGTTTTCACAGTGAAGTAAATATAAAAGATCTACATGAACTAGCAAAAGAAAAAGGGCTTTTGAGTTATTATGATCTAGGTTCTGGCTGGTGTGAAAATTTAAATGAAAAGCTGATTAAAAATGAACCTAAAATCAAAAAACTCGTACAAGAATGTGATATTTTAAGTTTTAGTGGAGATAAACTTTTTGGTAGTGCGCAAGCAGGCATTATACTTGGAAAAAAAGAACTCATAGAAAAACTTAAACAAAATCAACTTTTAAGAATGCTAAGAGTGGATAAATTAACCCTATCTTTTTTAAACGAAAGCTTAAAAGCTTATTTGCAAAAAGATTATAAAAAAATTATTACCTTAAAACTTTTAAATGATGACTTATCCTTTATAGAAAAAAAAGCTTTAAGAGTGCAAAAAGAATTAAATTTTCAAACCCAGCTTAAAAAAAGCAAAAGTTTAGTAGGAGGAGGTTCTATGCCTGATAAAAGTTTAGATACTTATATACTAACTTTTCAAGGAGATGCTTTAAAACTACAAACTCGATTTAGAAAAGAAAATATTATAGGACGCATTGAAAATGATGAATTTGTTCTTGATTTTAGAACTATACGAGAAAATGAACTTCAAAAACTTATTCTTACAATCAATCAAATGGAAAACTTATGAAATCTGTTATTATAGGAACTGCAGGACATATTGATCATGGAAAAACTTCACTCATTAAAGCTTTAAATGGTTTTGAAGGCGATAGTTTAAAAGAAGAACAAGAAAGACAAATCACCATTAATTTAAGTTTTTCAAATCTTAAATTAAAAGATAAAAACATTTCTTTTATCGATGTTCCAGGACATAAAGATTTGGTTAAAACTATGGTAAGTGGAGCTTTTGGCTTTAGTGTTTGTTTATTTGTCGTAGATATTAACGAAGGTTTAAAAGAACAAAGTTTAGAACATTTAGAAATTTTAAAAATTCTTGATATTAAAAATATCATTTTAGTGCTTAGCAAATGCGATCTTTGTGAAAATATAGAGCAAAAAAGTGTAGAAATTTTAGAAGAGTTAAAAAATTTAGATTATCCCATTTTAAAAGTATTTCGCACCAGTATAAAAAATAATCAAGGCATAGAAGAATTAAAAAATTATCTTTATACCATAGAAAACAAAGAAAACGAAGAAGAGCTGATTTTTCATTATTATATCGATAGAGTTTTTTCTCTAAAAGGCATAGGAACCGTCGTTACAGGCAGCTTGAATGAAGGAAGTATCACTTTAAATGAAAAAATCATCTGCTTAGACACTCAAAAAGAACTCATTGTTAAAAATATACAAAATCACGATATCAATCTAGAACAAATCAAAGCTTGTAACCGTGTGGCTTTGAGTTTAAATTGTGATTATAAAGAGTTAAAAAAAGGTTATTTGCTAAGTAAAAAAGGTTATTTTAAAGCCTTTAAAGAATGCGATGCTTTAGTTAAAGCAAAAAATTTACAAAATATCAAAATGATTTTTTGCGTGGGTTCAAGACAAATAGAATGCAAAATAAATATATTAAAAAAACTAGAAAATGATGAATTTTTTGTGCATTTTAGTTTTGATAAAAATGTATTTTTAAGTTTTGATGAGGCTTTTATTTTATTACAAAACAATCGTGTTATAGGCGGTGGTAAGGTTTTAAATCCTTTAAGCGAACCTTTAAAAAAAGAACAAAAAAATAAATTTTTAATGTTTTTGAAAAATAAAGATTTTAAAGCAGCTTTTTCTTTCTTAAAAGACGCACATAAATATGGTTTTGGTTTGCTTTCAAGCTATCAAAGATTTAAACTCTCTCATCAAAAAGCATTGAAATTAGCAAAAGAATTAAATCAAGTATTTGTCGATGAAAAAAATCTTAATATATATCATTTACAAAGCCTAGAAGAAATTAAAAATTTCATCAAATTCATACTTGAAAAAAATCCTTATGCCATGCTTTCAGCACATTCTTTAGCTTTAAGGATTACTTGGGCAAGTGAAAATTTTTGCGAACTTGGGCTTAAAGAGATGTCAAATTTATTGGATTTTCAAAATGGAATTTATTTTAAAAAAGGCATAGATTTTGAAAAACTTCAAGAAAAAAACAATAATCAATTATATGAAATTTTAAAAAAACAAGGTATTAAACCCGAAGCTCCTTATAATCTTTATGATTTTTTAGAACTTGATAGAAAAAGCGGGGACAATATACTCAAAAAACTTACCCAAAAAGGCTTGGTTGTAAGACTTTCACACAATCTTTTTATAGAAAAACAAGCTCTTGAAAAACTTATGCAAGAATGTTTAAATTTATTAAAAAATCAAAGTCTTGATGTGCAAAGTATGAAAGAATATTTTAATCTTTCAAGAAAGTATGCTATTGCTTATTTAGAATACTTAGACAAATTTCCTCAAGTAAGTAAAGAAGCTGAAAAAAGATTTTTAACAAACATTTAGAAAATCATTATAGAATTAAACATAATTTATTTAAAGGATTTATAAACTATGAAAAAATTAAGTTTAATTCTTGCCTGTTCAGCATCTTTGTTTGCTGCAAGTAATTCAGAAATTAGTGATTTTTATTCAAAAAGCATTAAAGCACAATTTCCAAATGCTACCGTTAGTGTATCAAATCGTCAAAAGATTGGTAATACGGGTTTTGAAAGTGTTATTGTAAGCGTTGAATTAAATGGACAAAAACAAGAAAATATTCTTTTTACAAAAGATAGTCTTATTACCCCTGATCTTATCGACTTGAAAACGGGAATTTCTTATGCTCAAGAATATGAAATGAAAAAATTTCAAGAAGCAAGAGAAAATTTTACAAAAAATGCTAAAGCTGTAGCACAAAAAGAAACCATGGTAATAGCTTTGGGAGATAAAAATAAACCTGCAATTTATGTTTTTTCAGATCCTGAATGCCCTTATTGTAGAGAACATTTAGCTCAAATTGATGATGAACTTAAAAACTATCAAGTTAATTATATTTTAACTCCAGTACATGGAAAATCTGCTTTTGAAAAATCCGCTCTAATCTACAAGGAAGCAAAAAAAGCAAAAAATGATAAAGAAAAAATCGCAATTTTAAACAAATACTATGATGCAAATATCAAAAATTATCCAAAAGTAAGCGATGCAGAATTAAAAGAAGTTTTTTCTTTATATGAAAAATATCGCTCATTAGGTCTTAGTGCTACTCCAACTATTATTAAATAAACCTAATGTCTAAAATTACTTTAATTGTAAGCTTTTTTATAGCACTCTTTATGAGTGCTTGCACCAATGCAACTTTCATACAAAGCTTTATTCAAACAAGTAATGAAGGCATTTTTATCAGATCACAAAAACAACAAAGTTTTAAAATTTCCTTTCAAAATCCTAGTCAACTTCGAACTACTTTGGATAGAGATTTGGCTTTAAAACTTAAAAATTTAGGCTTAAAAGAAGCAAAAGAGAATGCAGATTATGAAATTTTAATCAATCTTATAGATATGAAAAAGCATTCTTATGCTCAAAAAATCACAACTTCAGCAAGATTTTTTTATGATTTTGATCCTTTGGAAAGTGATGGAGAATGGATGGTAGAAAACTACTATACTATGCAAGTTAATTTACAAATCAACTCTAAAAATCACAATTCTCAAAAAACAAGTCTTCTTGCAAGAACAGCTTATCTTGGAAATAAAGAACGCTGTCAATTATCTTTAGAAAATAAAATTATAAATCAAATAGTGAGTTTTTTTTATTTTTAAGAAAAGACAATCAAGAGTATAAAGACTCTTGATTTTAAGAATTATTAAGCAAAATAAGGTTTAATTTGTTCTACCCAAGCATCAATTCTTGATTCAGTTTGATCTTCTTGATTATCATTGTCAAGAGCAAGTCCAACAAATTTACCATCTACAACCGCATCGCTTGCTTCAAATGTATAACCATCAGTTGAAACTTCTCCTACCAAATTTGCACCTGCATCTTTTAAATTTTGAGCTAATTTACCCATGCCACCACAAAAAGTGTCAGAATAACTTTCACTATCACCCATACCAAATACAGCTACAGTTTTTCCACCAAGACTAAGCCCTGAAAAATCAAAACCATCCCAATCATCTTGTAAATCACCACTTCCCCAAGTTGAAGTTCCACAAATTAATTTATCGTAAGAATTCATTTTAGCTGCATCAATATCTGAGATATTAAAAACATCACTAATTCCAAGTTTTGAAGCAATTGTATTAGCCGCTCCTTCTGTATTTCCCATAGCACTACCATAGATTACTGCTACTGACATTATTTTCTCCTTATAATTTGATTTGATATTTTATACGGAACTAATTTTAACATAGTTTTGTTTAAATCACACAAAAAATGTTTTATTTCAATAAAATGTGTGAAATTTTTGTTACGCGGACAAACAATATAAAATTTTTCAAAATTGTTTTCTTTTATTAAATTCAATAATTCATGAATTTCATTTTCAATTTTTAAATTATATGTATTAATCTCTTTGCAAAGTGGTAAAATTGCAAATTTCTTATCTATTATAATAAGATTACCATCTTGATCTATATTTTTTCCATTATTTTGAAAAGAAACCTTATCATAAACATAAGAGCTAAATAAAATTTGTGCATCAAAACAAATACCATAAAGATAAATTCTTAAAAGTCTTAAAAGATCGATATTCTTAGATATTTTAGTATTAAAAATCAAGCTTTTTCTTTTTTGAAAGTAAAAAGCGTATGTATTAAGCTTGATATTTATATTTTGAATCTTACCAAATGAAACATGCATTATATCATGTAAAAAATTTCCAAATATCATTTTTAAACTCTTGGTATTTTTTGCATATAAAAGAGGAATTTTTAGAGCGCTATCAACACTCGCATTATATTGAGTTAAAAAAGTCAACATAAGCTCTTGATTGTTTAAATAGCGATAAATTTGCGGTATAAATTCTCGCTTATCATCAAATCCAAATAACATCTTTAACCTTTATAGCAAGAAAATTCTTTATTAAGATTAAAAATTTTACAATATTCACAATACACACAACTTACACTTCTTTTTGCACAAACTAATGGAATTTTACGCTTTTTAGCTTCATTTTTGATTTTTTTCATAGTATTATGATTTAAAAAGCTTGTTAACATTACTATACATTCTGTATCACAAGGAATCGGCTTGCGGTTAACTCTATTTTCATTACGCGCATCCCAGTGTTCTATTTTTTTAGCACCTAAATCATGTAAAACAGCTCTAATAGGAGTGATTTCATCTGCACCAATAACCAAAACTGACATAAATTCTCCTTTGTGATTTTTAAAATATATTTTGATAATTATTATTATAATATAAAAAAACTAAATTTATTTTGAAATTTATCATCAATAAAATGCAATTATTCAGTTAATTTTAATTTTTAATAGATATAATTTACTAGTTAATAAAATTTATTATTTAGGAGAAAACAATGAAAAAATTAACTAACGATTTTGGAAACATTATAGCCGATAATCAAAATTCATTAAGTGCAGGCACAAAAGGACCTTTACTTATGCAAGATTATCTTTTGCTTGAAAAACTTGCTCATCAAAATAGAGAAAGAATTCCAGAAAGAACCGTTCATGCTAAGGGAAGTGGAGCTTATGGCGAAATAAAAATCACTGCTGATTTATCTGCTTATACTAAGGCAAAAATATTTCAAAAAGGAGAAATAACTCCTCTTTTTCTACGCTTTTCAACAGTAGCAGGTGAAGCAGGTGCAGCAGATGCTGAACGCGATGTGAGAGGTTTTGCTATTAAATTTTACACCAAAGAAGGAAACTGGGACTTGGTAGGAAATAACACTCCGACATTCTTCATCCGTGATGCTTATAAATTTCCTGATTTCATCCATACTCAAAAAAGAGATCCAAGAACTCATCTAAGAAGTAATAATGCTGCTTGGGATTTTTGGAGTTTATGTCCTGAAAGTTTACATCAAGTAACCATTCTTATGAGCGATAGAGGAATTCCTGCAAGTTATCGTCATATGCATGGATTTGGAAGCCATACTTATAGTTTTATTAATGATAAAAATGAAAGATTTTGGGTGAAATTCCATTTTAAAACCCAACAAGGGATTAAAAATCTTACCAACCAAGAAGCTGCCGAGCTTATAGCAAAAGATAGAGAAAGTCATCAAAGAGATCTCTATAATGCTATAGAAAATAAAGATTTTCCAAAATGGAAAGTTCAAGTTCAAATTCTTGCTGAAAAAGATATAGAAAAACTTGGATTTAATCCTTTTGATTTAACAAAAATTTGGCCTCATAGTCTTGTGCCTTTGATGGATATAGGCGAAATGATTCTAAACAAAAATCCTCAAAATTATTTTAATGAAGTTGAACAAGCTGCCTTTAGTCCAAGCAATATCGTTCCTGGAATTGGCTTTAGCCCTGATAAAATGTTGCAAGCTAGAATTTTTTCATATCCTGATGCACAAAGATATAGAATAGGAACTAATTATCATCTTTTGCCCGTAAATCGTGCAAAAAGCGAAGTGAATACTTACAATGTCGCTGGTGCTATGAATTTTGATAGTTATAAAAATGATGCAGCTTATTATGAACCAAACAGCTATGATAATAGCCCAAAAGAAGACAAAAGCTATCTTGAACCTGATTTAGTCTTAGAAGGCGTAGCACAAAGATATGCTCCACTAGATAATGACTTTTATACTCAACCAAGAGCTTTATTTAATCTTATGAATGATGATCAAAAAACTCAACTTTTTCATAATATCGCCACTTCTATGGAGGGAGTTGATGAAAAAATTATCACTAGAGCTTTAGAACATTTTGAAAAAATTTCACCTGATTATGCAAAAGGAATTAAAAAAGCTTTAGAAAAATAATTTTTACTTGCCACTTTTGGTGGCAAACTAAAGATTATAATAATTAAGGAAAAACAATGACAACTCTTAGTTTAGAAGAAGAAAAAAGATTTGAAGAGCTTTGCAAAATGGCTTTTAATTTTGCAAGAAATAATGAATGTGAAAATCTTAAAATCATGATAGAAGCAGGTTTAAATGTAAATTTAAAAACTCATAAAGGCGATAGCTTGCTTATGCTTGCAGCTTATAATAATTCTTATGAAAGCGCTAAAATGCTTTTAGAAAAAGGTGCAAAAGTGGATGAAAAAAATGATCGCGGACAAACCCCATTAGCGGGAGTTTGTTTTAAAGGATACTTACCTATGTGTGAACTTTTAGTTAAATATGGAGCAAATATTGATGAAAACAATGGTTTAGGAATGACACCTTATACTTTTGCTATTATGTTTGGACGCAAAGATGTGGCAGAATTTTTACTCAAAAAATCTAAAAATAATTTTTTAAAGAAAATAAGCCTAAAAATACTAAAATTTATCAAAAAATTTTAGTTATTTTTTAAATTTCTTCAGATACCTATAGACACTAGGTTCTGAAATTTTTAAAAATTTTGCTACGATAGGAACCGCCCCTTTTATATTAAAAATACCTTTTTCATATAGCTTTTCAGCAATTTCTTCTTTTTGAGTAATGCTTAATTGATAATCAGAATTTAAATAACTAGAATCTACGCTTTGAACTAAAATATCCTCTATCGAGTGACTTAATGTTTCTATACTTGAATCATTTTGAGAAAAACTAATATTTCCTAAAATATCACCCATATCTCCAATTTTTTCTAAATCAATCATCTTGCATATTAAATCTCTCATAATGCTAGTATCATGATTGATACACAAAATACCTACTAATTTGTCATGATTTTTAATAAAAAAAGTAGATCCTCTAATTAATTTTGATTTTCCAACAAGAGCCTTATAATCACATAAAAAATCTTTTTCTAAATATTTTTTATTTTGCATAAGCTCACTTGCAAAAGCAGTCAAGGGAGAATCTAAACTTCTTCCACTAATATGACTGTTAGCAATTGCTGCAATATAGGCCCCATCTTCAGTAATTACATGAAAAACTATCTCATATTGCTCACCTAAAACTTCTCCTAAAAAATATGTCAACTTTATAAATTGTTGTTTTTGTCCCTCATCCATAAAACTGCCTTCAATAAAAAATTAATATAATATTAAATTCTACTCTTTATACTTTAAAACATTTCTTAAAAATAAAATTTTATTATTATGATAATAAACTATTGACAAATTATTATTGTAGTGATAAAATGCATTCTGCTTAATCTATATTTAACAAAGGAGAATTCATGTCAAACTATCCAAAGGCCATTGGTCCATACTCAGCTTACAGAGAAGTAAATGGACTTTTATTTATATCAGGACAACTTCCTATCAACCCTGCTTCAGGAGAAATAGAAAGCTCTGATATCAAAGAACAAACCAAACAATCTTTAAAAAATATCGGTGCTATCTTAGAAGAAAATGGTATCAGTTATGATAAAGTGATTAAAACCACTTGCTTTTTAGCTGATATTAATGATTTTGTAGCATTCAATGAAATTTATGCTGAATTTTTTAAAGCTCCTTATCCAGCAAGAAGTGCTTTTGCGGTAAAAGATCTACCAAAAAAAGCTAAAGTAGAGATAGAGATCATCGCTCAAAAAGGATAAAACATGCTAGGTATTGTTTTTTCTTTATTTAGTGTTTTTTTGCTTGTTTTTATGCTTTATAAAAAAATCAATGCTCACATGGCATTGCTTTTAAGTGGTTTACTTTTACTTTCCTTAGCTGCTCTTTTTGGACTTTCTCCACATATTGTCGCTAAAGGTTCTTTAAATTTAGGTTTTTTTGATATTTTTCAAGTTTTCAATCAAACCATGTCAAGTACATTAGCAGGGCTTGGACTTACACTTATGACTATAGCAGGTTTTTCTGCTTATATGGATCATGTTGGGGCTTCTTATACACTCTTTAAAGTTTTTGAAAAACCTTTAAAAATGGTAAAGTCCCCTTATATCTTACTTTTAGTTGCATATTTTATCGTGCAATTTTTGGTTCTTTTTATCCCTTCTCACGCAGGTTTGGCACTTTTACTTATGGTTACTATGTATCCTATACTTGTACTTCTGGTGTTTCAAAACTTTCTGCCTTAAGTGTGATTGCGATTTGTCAATATATCGATCATGGACCTGGAAGTGGAAATGTGATCATGGCATCAAAAGTAGCTGAAGTTGATCCTGCAATTTATTTTGTTCATTATCAACTCCCTACAACCTTGCCTATCATTATAGCTGTAGGTATTGCGATATATCTTTGCAATAAATTTTTTGACAAAAAAGATAATTTTGCCTTCAATGCACAAGAAATTGAAAAAGAACTAAATGAAAATGAAGGTAAAGAAAAAGAACTTAAAAAGCCTCCTAGAATTTATGCGATTTTACCTATAATTCCTTTGGTTTTAATCCTAGGATTTAGTTCCGTGCTTGATAGCATCTTGGTTTTAATGGGAATAAGTAGTGCCCAAGAAGTTAAAGCAGCTGCTAGCACTGCAATTAAAATGAATGTTCCAGTAAGCAATGGTGATTTCAACTTTTGTGGCTATTATTTTTGAAATGATACGCTATAAAAGCGTTGTAGAAACTCTTAATTCTATTATGATTTTCTTTAAAGGAATGGGACATTTATTTGTTATCACAGTTTCACTCATCGTTTGCGGTCAAGTATTTGCAAGTGGTCTTTTATCTGTAGGTTTTGTAGATACTTTAATAGAATTTTGCAAAAATGCAGGATTTGGAGTTTTGGCTATTATTATCGCCGTTTCAATCTTGCTTGCGGTTTGTGCTTTCTTAATGGGTTCAGGAAATGCGGCATTTTTTAGCTTTGCTCCACTTATCCCAAATATAGCAAAACACTTTGGAGTTGAAACTATCACCATGATAGCACCAATTCAAATTATGACGGGCTTTGGAAGATGTGTTAGTCCTATTGCACCAGCGATCTTAGCTATCTCAGCTATTGCAAAAGTAAGTCCTTTTGCCGTAGTTAAAAGAACAGCTATTCCTATGCTTGTAGCGGCTATTGTAAATGTTATTATGACTTATATTTATCTTTAAAAAGGAGAAAAAATGAACTCAAAAACTAAACTTATTCATTGTGGCAGAGGCGATCAAGGTGCTGAAGTAAGATCAGTCAATCCTACACTTATGCGTGCATCAACCATACTTTTTAAAGATCACGCAACTTGGAAAAATACAGAGAATTAAGAAAAACAGATCGTGTTTTAAGCTATGGAGCTAGAGGAACAACAACCAATTTTGAACTTGAAAAACTTATTTGCACTCTAGAGGGTGGTTATAGAGCACAACTTTTTCCAACAGGACTTGCAGCATTAGCCATGGTACTTTTAAACTATGCAAGCAAAGATGCACATTTTTTAATCACTGATGCAATTTATGGGCCTGTAAGAACGATTTGCGAATTATTTTTAGACAAAATAGGCGTTGAAATTGATTTTTTAAAAGCTGATGCAAGTGATATAGAAGAAAAAATCAAACCTAATACCAAGCTTATCCTATGCGAAAGTCCAGGTTCTATACTTTATGAAATCATAGATTTACCAAAACTTTGCAAAATTGCTCATGCATATAATATCCCTGTAGCTATTGACAATACTTATTCTAGTGGATATTTTCTAAATCCTTTAGAACTTGGAGTAGACATTTCAGTTATCGCCGCTACAAAATATCTTAGCGGACACTCTGATGTAACCATGGGTATAGTAGTAATCAACGAAAAAGAATGGAAAAATTTTGACAAACTTCCAGAAGCTTTAGGCTTTACAACAAGTCCTGATGATGCTTACTTAGTACTTCGTGGTATGAGAACACTAGATGTAAGAATGAAAGCTCATGAAAAAAGTGCTGATGAAATTGTAGAGTTTTTACAAAGCAGAAAAGAAATTAAAACAATTTTCTATCCAAAACTCAAATCCCACCCAAATCATGAAATTTTCATGCGTGATCATAAAGGTGCAAATGGTATGATTACCATAGAATTTGCAGAAGGTTATAACAAAGATGATGCTATTAAATTTGTAGATAAACTAGAATACTTTTCAATTGGTGCTAGCTGGGGTGGATATGAAAGCTTAACCACCGTAACTACTCCGCCTAGAACTGCAACAGACCTAAGTGCAAGAGGGCTATTTGTAAGATTTCATATAGGTCTTGAAGATACTAAAGATTTAATTGCTGATTTAACACAAGCTTTTGATAGTATTAAAAAATAAGGAGATAAGATGACAGGAATTAGCGTATTTGATCATAGATTACTAGCAGACTCATGGAGCACGCAGGAAATGCGTGCTATTTTTTGCGAACAAAACCGCATACAAAAATGGCTCGATGTTGAAGCAGCTTTAGCAAAAGCACAAGCAAAACTTAAAATTATCCCTAAAAAAGCAGCTGATGAGATCGCAAAAAAGCTCATTATAAATTTATGGATATGGACTTTATCTTTGCTGAATTTAAAAAGACCAAACACCCTTTAGTTCCTACTGTAAGAGGATTAGAAAAAGCTTGCGATAATAATTTAGGCGAATATGTACATTTTAGAGTAACCACTCAAGATATCATCGATACAGGACTGGTTTTACAATTTAAAGAAGCAATGACTCTTGTAAAAAGCGAATTAAAAGCTATCGCAAAAGCCTTAGCGAAACTAGCTAAAACCCATAAAAACACTGCTATGATGGGAAGAACTCTTGCTTTACAAGCTTTACCGATCACCTTTGGGCATAAGGTAGCCATCTGGCTTAGCGAGCTTGATCGTCATTTTGAAAGAATACTTGAACTTGAAAAAAGACTTTATGTAGGCAGCATAGTAGGAGCTGTTGGAACCAAGGCGAGTTTAAGCGATGAATGCAACGAAGTAGAAAAGCTAACTTTAGAGAATTTAGGACTTGAAGTGCCTAATATCTCTTGGCAGAGCACACGTGATCGCTTTATAGAGCTTGGTTTTGTACTAGGCAATATCAATGCAACTTTTAACAAAATCGCTCATCAATTACTCATACTCTCACACAATGAAATCGATGAAGTAGCAGAACCTTTTGGCAAAGGACAAGTAGGATCTAGCACTATGCCACACAAAAGAAATCCTGCAGTAAGCGAAAATGCAGTTACAGTAAGCAATGCCTTTAAGGCAAATTTAGCCATTTTAAGCGATATTGAAAGACACGAGCATGAAAGAGATGGGCAAGTTTGGAAAATGGAATGGAAACTTTTACCTGAAATGTTTTTAATGCTTTCTGTGGTTTTAGCAAATATGAAATTTGCTCTTAGTGACCTAGAAGTTAAAAAAGATAAAATGCTTAAAAATCTTGACACTCTTAAAGGCTTTGTACTGGCAGAACGCGTTATGTTTGCACTAAGCGATCATTACGGCAAACAACACGCTCATGAAATCGTTTATGAAAACGCTATGCTAGGTATCGAACAACAAAAAACTTTCAAAGAAGTATTGCTTGCAGATACAAGAGTATCTCAAGTCTTAAAAGAAAAAGATATCGATGCTTTACTTGATGCAACAACCTATGTAGGATATGCACCTAAACTAGTAGATGAATTTTTAGAGAAAATTCAAAATCATGCTATTTTACAATAGGAAAAACGATGTTGTATAGCGAAATTTTGGCGGATTTTATTTTCAATCTTCAGTATGAAAATATCCCTAATACAGTTGTTCAAAGAGCTAAAGAGCTTATGCTTGATAGCCTTGGAACGGCTATAGCAGCGAGTAAGGAAGAATGCGTTTTAAATGCCTTTAAAGCTTTTGAAAATTTAAGCACAGAAAAAAATACCCCTGTATGGGTACATGATAAAAAATTAGATCCCATTTATGCAGCCATGCTAAATGGCATTGCTTCTCATGCACTTGATTTTGATGATACGCATACAGAAGCTATTTTGCACGCAAGTGCGATTTTAACTCCTCTTTGTTTAAGTTATGGTTTTCATGTTAGCAAAGATGCGAAAAAAATCATCAAAGCTTTTATAATAGGCTGGGAAATTGCAGCTAGAGTAGGCATTGCAAGCAAAGGCACTTTTCATAAGCGTGGTTTTCATACCACTGCTATTGCAGGAATTTTTGGAAGTGTGAGTGCAAGTGCAATCTTGCTGGATCTTAACAAAGAACAAATCATCAATGCTTTAGGACTTGCTGGAAGTTTTGCAAGTGGGATTAATGAGTTCTTATCCAATGGCTCTAATTCAAAAGTCTTACATATAGCAAATGCCATTAAAAATGGAATTTTAATCGCTAACTTTGCTAAAAATAACATGAGTGAACCTCTAAGCATTTTTAAAGGTAGGGATAATATCTTTAAATGTTTTGGTATAGAACAAGAATGCGATAAAACAGAACTTGATAAAGGCTTGGGTGAAATTTAGCAAAGTATGCAAGTTTCTATAAAGCCTTATCCAAGCTGCCATTTTGCTCATGGTCTTATTGATTGTGCCATAGCTTTAAAAAATGATGGCTTAAAAGCAGATGAAATCAAAAGCATTCGTTGTTTTGTAGATGAAGTTCCTATTTCTTTTATTTGCGATCCTTTAGAAGCAAAATACACTCCAAACAGTGCTTATGAGGCCAAATTTTCCATGCCTTTTTTAATGGCTCTAGGATTCTTTGATGGTAAAATCACTCTTGAATCTTATGAAAATTTAAAGCGTGAAGAAGTACTAGAATTTGCTAAAAAAATCAGTTACAAAAAAAGGAAATCTCAAGGCTTTCCAAAATATTTTCCAGGGCATTTAGAAGCCAGTTTGCAAGATGGACGCATAATCCAAAAAGATGTTTTTATCAATAAAGGTAATTTTGATAATCCACTAAGTTTTGAAGAATTAAAAGCTAAATTTTTAGCCAATGCACAAATTTACCTTGATAATACTAAAGCTAACAAAATTCTAGATCAAATCATCAATCTAGAAAATTTAAACCACTTTTCTTTTTAAATATTTATCCTTCTTTTTACAAGAAGGATAATTTCATTACACTTTTTTATTATAATATTTATTATTAATTTAGGAATTACAATGACTTTAAACGAGTTAAAAGATGGACAAAAAGCTATTATTGTCAATTTAAACGCTCACAAAGAACTCAAAAATAGACTTTTAAGCTTTGGATTTATTAAAAATAAAAACTTGAAAAAAATTCACTCCTCTTTAAAAAATGCCACCATAATGGTAGAACTTGATACAAGTTGTGTTATCCTAAGATCTGATGAAGCTAAAACCATAGAAGTGAATCTTATATGAAAAAAATCAAAATAGCTCTTGTAGGTCAGCCTAATGTAGGCAAAAGTCTTCTTATTAATGCACTTTGCAAAGCCAATATGAAAGTAGGAAATTTTAGCGGAGTTACTATAGAAAAAGCAAGCGCAAAAACTTTTTATAAAAACTATGAATTTGAAGTCATTGATTTGCCAGGAACTTATTCTTTAGATGGATATAGCGAAGAAGAAAAAATCGCACGTCATTTTTTAAATCAAAATGACTATGATGTTATTGTTAATGTTTTAGATGCTACCAATTTAGAACGCAATCTTATCCTTAGTGCAGAACTTTTAAGCCTTAATAAAAAAATGCTTTTAGCTTTAAATATGTGCGATGAAGCCAAAAAAGAAGGTATAGAGCTTGACACTTCTATTTTAAGCCAAGAATTTCAAAGTCAAGTTGTTGAAATTTCAGCAAAAACAAAAGAAAATTTAGAACTTTTGCTGCAAAAAATTATTATTTTATTTGAAAGTAAATTTATTCCAAGATTTCAATTTTACACTCCGCTTTGCGAAAAAAGTCCGGAAAAAGAAGATTTATTATATTTTATTAATGAACTTTCAAAAAAAATTATTACACACAAAAAAGAAGAAAGAAATTTAACCAAAAAAATCGATGCCTTACTTATCCATAAATTCTTTGGCTTACCTATATTTTTATTTTTAATGTGGCTTTTATTTCAACTCACCTTTAGCTTAGGGCAAATTCCTATGGATTATATAGAATCGGGCTTTAATACCTTAGGTGAATTTGTTAAAAACAATATTTCTAATACCTTTATCGCTTCAGCTTTGGCTGATGGGATTATCGCAGGTGTTGGTGCTGTGATACTTTTTTTGCCTAATATAATGATTTTATTTTTAGGCATAGCTCTTTTAGAAACCACAGGCTATATGTCAAGAGTAGCTTTTTTACTTGATGGGATTTTACATAAATTTGGTTTGCATGGTAAAAGTTTTATTCCGCTAATCACTGGTTTTGGTTGTTCGGTACCTGCTTTTATGGCTACACGCACTCTTAAGAACAAAAGAGATAGGCTTTTAACTCTTTTTGTGATCAATTTTATGAGTTGTGGGGCAAGACTTCCTGTATATGTGCTTTTTATCGGTGCTTTTTTTCCAAGTGAAAAAGCAGGAAATTATCTTTTTGGAATTTATATTTTAGGTGCGATTTTAGGACTTTGTGCTGCAAAATTTTTAAGAATGACAGCATTTCGTGGACTTGATGAACCTTTTGTTATGGAAATGCCAAAATATCGTATGCCAAATTGGCATTTAGTTTGGTTTATGGTTTATAATAAAGCCAAAATGTATCTTAAAAAAGCAGGAACTTTCATACTTTTGGCCTCTTTGCTCATATGGTTTGCTAGCAATTTTCCAAAAAATGAAGAAAATTTAAATGATTTTAACGCTCAAGAAAGAGCTATAGAACAAAGTTATCTAGGACAATTTGGCAAAGGCATAGAACCTATTTTTAAACCCCTTGAGTTAGATTGGAAATTAAGCGTATCTTTAATCAGTGGTTTGGCCGCTAAAGAAGTGATGATTTCAACTATGGGAGTACTTTATTCACTAGGAAAAGATGTAGATGAAACAAATAATGATTTAAAAGGAATTATTGCCAAAAATATACCTATACCAAGTGCAGTGGCTTTTATTTTATTTGTAATGATTTATAATCCCTGCTTTGCAGCAACTATAGTTTTTTCAAAAGAAAGTGGAAAGCTAAAATATACTCTCTTTCTCTTTCTTTTTACCTGCACAAGTGCTTATATAGTAGCTTTTATAGGGCTTCATATTGCTAAAATTTTATTAAATTAACTTGCTTTTAATGATGAAATTTTAGTGATATTATCCCCAAAAGTTTTTAAAATACTATAAGCAATACCTTCAAAATCAAGCTCACCGCAAAGATAGATCAAAGTCATACGAAAAGATTTACTCACATCAAGCTTTGGTTTTTCAGCGTTCATATTTAACTTAAAATCATAAGGACTTGCATGTTTAAAAGCATAATTTTTTGCCGCAATTAAAAAATCATTCTTATCTTTTAAAAACTCACCTTTAACCAAAATAAAACTCATCTCAAGATATTTGCAAAAATCTTTTGAAGGCATAGGATTTTCATCAAAATTTTGTTCTATAAAAGCATAGTTTTTCTCAAAGGATTTTTTATAATTTTCTACAAGCAAAGCACCTAATTTATTTTTAGCTATATTTTGTAAAATAAGTTTTATATTGCTTTCAAATTCAAAATCTATTTGTTCTAAAATTTTAATTTGCTCTTCTAGAAAAAATTCTTGTTTTAACTCTTCATTGCAAAGTTTAGCGTAAGAAAAAATATTTGCCATAGGCTTTTCATAATTTCCAAACTCATCCCAAAAATTTTTCTCACTACAGGCTATACAACCATGTCCTGCAGCCACTGGCCAAGAAGTTTTAGCATTAAATTTCACTTTAGGACAGTTGTTGTAAGTATAAGGTCCTTTACAACCTATCTTAAATAAACAAGCTCCATTCTTCGCAGCTTCATCATCAAAATGTTCAGCAAAAATCCCACTTTCAAATTTTGCCTTTCTTTCACACATATCATGCAAACATTTACCATAAGCCCACACGGGACGATTTTGCCCATCAAGTTCAGGCAAAACTCCAAATAAAGCAAAAAAACTTAAAGTCGCAATGATATTTATATCACTTGGAGGACAACCTGGGATATTTACTACTTTCTGACTTAAAACTTCGCTAATACCACAAGTTTTACTAGGATTTGGATAAGCAGCTTGAATACCACCATAACTTGAACAAGTACCCACTGCAAAGATAGCCTTGGCTTTAGCGGCTAGTTTGTCTAAAATTTCATAGCCACTCTCTCCTTGCGCTCCTATAGTAAGAAAAAAGGTATCAATGGCTGCAACACCACCTTCAACCGCTAAAATAAAATCTTCTTCTAAAACATGTTCTAAAAGCTCTTCAGCCTTAGTGCCATTTGCTGCCATTAAAGTTTCATGATATTCTAAAGAAAAAAAATCAAAAATAAGCTCATCAAAACTTGGCAACTCAGAACGCAACAAACTCTCACTACACCCTGTACATTCACAAAGATGAAGCCATACTAACTTTGTTTTAGGTGCGATTTGAAAAAATCTTTGTGCAAGAACTGGAATTTCATTACCTAAAGATAAATGCTTAGCAAGAATTTTTACACTTTCTTCATTGATAACCTTATCCTCTTTTAAAGTAGAATTTTCAAGTTTTTTAATGCGATCTTCAAGTATATTTTTTAATTCTTCATTGCTAAGCTTTGCCATCTTTTATCCTTTTTGATTATCCCAACAAAGAACAGTTTGCCCTTCTTCATTTTTTTCAACATCACCCATACCCATGATGTTATATCCTGCATCAACATAATGTATTTCACCTGTAACACCATTTGCCAAATCGCTAAGTAAATACATAGCCGAATTTCCTACATCTTCTATACTAACATTGCGTTTTAAAGGAGAATTGATTTCATTGTATTTTAAAATCATTCTAAAATCCCCTATTCCACTTGCTGCTAAAGTTTTAATAGGACCTGCTGAAATAGCATTAACGCGGATTCCTTTTACTCCTAAATCTCTTGCTAAATAACGCACAGAACTTTCAAGTGCAGCTTTTGCTACACCCATAACATTATAATGAGGTACATATTTAACCCCACCAAGATAACTTAAAGTCAAAATCGAACCCTTATCTTTTAAAATAGGTAAAACCGCACGTGTTAAAGAAAGTAAAGAATACACAGAAGTTTGCATAGCTATATCAAAAGCTTCTTTTGAAGTTTCTAAAAAAGAATTTTCTAAAGCTTCTTTTGGAGCAAAAGCAACCGCATGCACTACAAAATCAATCTCACCTAAATCTTTTTTGATTTTTTCAGCAATAGAATCTAAATGCTCGTTATTGTTTACATCAAGCTCATAAACAAAATTAGAATTCAACTCTTGTGCTATAGGTTCTACGCGTTTTTTTAAAGCATCATTCAAAAAAGTAAAAGCAAGCTGGGCTCCTTGATCAAAACATGCTTTTGCTATGCCATAAGCGATAGATTTATTATTCGCAACCCCTACAATAAGGCCTTTTTTACCCTTCATAATCATCTTTTATCCTTTGATTAATTTTATAAAATTTTCTACTTTTAAAGCTGCAGAGCCTATCAAAACTCCACCACAATGATTTACGCTTAAAATTTCTTTGATATTATTTTCATTCACGCTTCCACCATAAAGCAAAGGCACCTTGGTTAAACTCGCTAAAAATTCAAGCACTTTAGCGATATCTGTACTTTGTGCACTCACTCCCGTTCCTATAGAATAAATAGGCTCATAAGCGATAATGAGTCTTTCATAATTTAAATCAATCATTTCAAGTTGTTTTTTTAAAAACTCTAAAGTCTTGCCTGAATTTTTTGTATCTAAATTTTCACCTATACAAAAAACAATTTTATAGCCATGCTCTTTAGCGAAATCAAATTTAGCCTTAATAAATTCTTCATCTCCTAAAGCTCTTCTTTCAGAATGCCCGATTAAAACACATTTGATCCCAAATTCGTCCAAATGTTCTTTTCCAAGCTCGCCTGTAAAAGCGCCATTAACACAAGGATAAAAATTTTGCGCTCCTTGTATGAAGTTATTTTCATTTTCTAAAAATGCTACACTAGGTGGGAAAACGATAATATCATCACATTTTGCTCCCATAGTTTTATTTAAAATTTCAGCATAAATTTTAAAACTTGCTCTTGTGTGATTGCATTTTAAATTTGCAGCAAAGATCATTCATTTTCCTTAGATCTTAAAGCTTTTACGCCTGGAAGTTCTTTGCCTTCTATAAGCTCAAGAGAAGCACCCCCTCCAGTAGAAATAAAAGTCATTTCATCTGCATCACCTGCGCGCGCAACCACATCAGCCGTATCACCGCCTCCAACAACAGAAGTTGCATGTCCTTCGCTGATATAATGACTCATTTTAATGCTACCTTTTGAAAATTTATCAATTTCAAAAACACCCATAGGTCCATTCCACCAAATCGTTTGCGCATCAGAAATCACCTCTTTAAAAAGTCTCACACTCGCAGGTCCTATATCTAAACCCATCCAACCATTTGGAATTTCTTGTGCTGGAACAAATTTCATCGGCGCATCTTGTGAGCACGCAGGAGCGGCTACAACGTCTACTGGAAGATAAATTTTCACTCCTAAATTTTTACCCTTGGTAAGAATTTTATTAGCTTCTTCTAAAAGTTCTTCTTCTAAAAGTGAATTTCCTATATCATAACCTAAAGCTTTTAAAAAAGTAAATGCCATACCTCCGCCTATGATTAATTTATCTACCTTTGGTAATAAATTTGTCAATGCTTGAAGTTTTCCACTTACCTTTGAACCTCCAACAACAGCGACAAAAGGACGTGCTGGATGTTTGATAAGATTGCTTGCAAAATCAATTTCTTTTTGGAGTAAAAATCCTGCACCTTTGTGTTTTTCATCAAAAAATTTAGCAATCGCCTCCACACTAGAATGTGCTCTATGGCATACTCCAAAAGCATCATTGATATAAACTTGAACCATAGAAGCAAGTTCTTTGGCTAAATTTTCATCATTTTTAGTTTCGCCTTTTTCAAAACGCAAATTTTCAAGAAGTAAAATTTCACCCGCTTTTAAATTCATAGCTTTAGTTTTTGCATCTTCTCCGATAACATCTTTTGCCATAATAATTTCTTTATCTAAAAGTCTAGTAAGACGCTTAGCAACAGGTTCTAAAGAATACTTGGAACTAATTTCTTTTGGACGCCCTAAATGAGAGGCTAAAATCACACTACAACCATTATCCAAACAATATCTTATCGTAGGAATAGCTGATCTTATGCGTCTATCATCAGTGATATTTAAAAAATCATCTTGGGGAACATTAAAATCACATCTTACAAAAACTTTTTTCTTGGCTAAATCAATGTCTTTTATAGAAATAATATCACTCATGATTAAGCCTTATTTGCAATATATACTGCCATATCTACTAGACGACTTGAATAGCCCCATTCATTATCATACCAAGCAATCACCTTGATAAAATCATCCGCAATCACTTGAGTTAAATCACTTGCCACAATTGCTCCATAAGAACAAGTGATAAAATCGCTTGAAACTCTTTCATCATCATCTACCATTAAAATGCCTTTTAAATTTGTAGTTGCAGCTTTTCTAAAAGCTTCATTGATTTCATCTTTGCTAACTTTACGGCTTAGTTGTGCGGTTAAATCCACGCTTGATACATCAATCACTGGCACACGCATACTTTGTCCGTGAAGCTTGCCATTAAGCTCAGGCATAACAAGCTTCATAGCTTTTGCTGCGCCTGTAGAAGTTGGAATGATATTTTGTGCTGCAGCACGAGAACGGCGTTTATCTTTAGCTTTAGCATCAATAATACTTTGTCCATTTGTATAAGCATGTATTGTTGTCATAAGTCCTTTTTCGATACCAAAATTATCTTGTAAAACACGACAAACAGGACCTAAACAATTTGTTGTACAACTTGCATTAGAAATAATGCTTTCACCCTTGTAAAGTTCTGAATTTACTCCTAAAACATAAGTAGGAGTATCATCTTTTGCAGGAGCACTCATGATCACTTTTTGCACTCCCATATCTATAAATTCTTGACATTTTGCCATAGTTAAATGCGCTCCTGTGCACTCTAAAACAATTTGTGCACCGTGTTTTGCAAAGTCAAGATCTTTTACATTGCGACTTTTAAATACTTTGATTTTTTTACCATTTACCACTAAATCATCGCCTTCACTATCAACACTGCCTTTAAATTCACCATGTACTGTATCGTATTTAAAAAGGTATTTTGTAAGTTCAATATCCGTAGTATCATTTATCGCCACAAGCTCAATATCATTTCTTTCTAAGATGATTCTTGCAACACATCTGCCTATGCGTCCAAAACCATTTATAGCAACTTTTACAGCCATTTAATTTCCTTTTGCAAAATATAATGCTAATATTCTACAAAAAAAAGGTTAAAAATTTAATGAAGATAGCACTTTTTGGTGGCAGTTTTGATCCACCACATAATGGTCATAATAGCGTTGTTTTAGAGGCTTTGGAAAAATTAGATATTGATAAGCTTATTATTATGCCTACTTATATCAACCCTTTTAAACAAAGTTTTAGTGCTGATGAAAAGCAAAGATTTTTATGGGTTAAAAAACTTTGGGGACATTTGCCAAAAGTTGAAATTTGTGATTTTGAAACCAAGCAAAAACGCCCTGTTCCTAGTATAGAAAGCGTTAAGTATCTTTATAAGCTTTACAATCCTAGTACATTTTACCTTTTAATTGGTGCTGATCATTTAGAAAAACTTCATCTTTGGCATGATTTTAAAAAACTTAATTCTTTGGTAGAATTTGTTATTGCTAATCGCAACGATATAGAAATTCCTAAGAATTTCAAAGATTTAAAAACCGATAAAAAAATCGCTTCTTCTTTCATACGCAACACTTTAAATACAAATGAAGTCTGCGAAGAAATTAAAGATGAAGTAAAAAAATATTATGAAAAATTACAAAAAAATTGATACAATTTCAAAAATTAAAGGAAAATAATGCAAGAAAGAATAGATTTAATCGTTAAAATTTTAGATGAAAAAAAAGCTGAAGATATCAAAACCATTGACATGAGCGAGCAAGAATACTTTGTAAAATATGTCATTATCGCAGCTACTTTAGGAGAAAGACACGCTCTATCCTTGATCGATGAGCTTAAAACACAACTTAAAGCCAAAGGGGAGGAATTTTTAAACATAGATAGTAGCGAAGAATGGAGTGTGATTGATCTTGGTGATATTTTAATCCATCTTTTAACACCAGAACACAGAGGAATTTATAATATAGAAGAATTATTAGAAAATCTTAAAAAAGGTAGGGTTTAAAAAGGCTAAATTTAATTAGCCTTTTAATTTTTAGAGATTATCAATATATTCTTTAATTTCTTTTTTGATTTTCTCTTTTTGTTCTTTTAAAGCTTCTTTTTTAGCTTTATACTCAGCCTTACTCATATAATCTTTTTGTTCTTTCAAGGCATCGAGTTCTTTTTCGATTTTTTCCACTTCTTGTTCTTTAAGTTTTTTAGCTTCTAACTTTTTATCATAAAACATAGGATCTTTAGCACAATCATTTTGTACTTGTTTTAAAGCAAGCTCTAAGCTTAAAGTTCTAGCTGTATCATTATGCGCTTTAGAAAAACTGATTTCTTTATTGATACGATCGATTTTTCTATCACATTCACTTGCACCAAAAGCAAAAGCACATAGTGTAAGTAAAATAAGTATTTTTTTCATTTTTAATTCCTTTTTAAAATAAATTAAATCGCGGAATATTATCTCATCAATTCTTAAATCTAGCTTTTATATCATTAAACAAAGTAAATACCATACTTTCAAGCTCTTTTGCTCTTTCTAAAGATGTTGCCTCAAAGCGTGTGATAAGATAAGGGCTGGTATTAGATGCACGAAGTAAAGCCCATCCATCGCCAAAATCTATCCTAGCTCCATCAATTTCACAAAGACTTTTAACACCTTTTAAAGCTCCTTTTTCAATCTCTTTTTGAAATTCTTCCACAAGTTTGAATTTTTCTTCTTCATTTACAGGAATTTTAATTTCAGGTGTAGTATAAAGTTTTGGTAAAGCTTTAATCATACTTTCTAGATCAAAACCTTTATAAACAAGCTCCAAGGCTCTTAAAAATGCATAAATTCCATCATCATAACCAAAATATCTATGTTTAAAGAAAATATGCCCACTCACTTCAGCAGCTAAATCAATATCTTTTTCTTTCATCATTTTTTTGATATTAGAATGTCCTGTTTTTCCCATAAAAATAGTTCCAAATTTAGCCACTTCATCAAAAAGATTTTTAGAACATTTTACCTCACCTAAAATGCGTGGATTAGGGATATCTTTAGCAAACAAATAACAAAGCTCATCCCCACAAAATACATGAGTTTTACTTAAAGCAACCATTCTATCAGCATCCCCATCAAAAGCAAAAGCCAAAGAATAATCTTGATTTTGATTTAAAAATTCTCTAATCGCACTTAAGTTTTCTTCTTCTGTAGGATCTGGAGCATGGTTTGGAAACTGTCCATCGGGCTCTGCAAACATTACATGAGCTTTTAAATTTAAAGCCTTGATTAAAGGCTTTATCACCACTCCAGCCGCACCATTTGTGCAATCAACACCAAATTTATAATTAAAATCCTTTAAAAAGCTAAATTGCTCGCACATAAATTTCACATAAAGGTTTAAAATATCGTATTTTTCTACTTCTAAATTTTCTTCAATATCATCATCTAAATGCTTATAAACTTCTTTTGAAAACTCTTTTAATTCTACACCAAAAAAACTTTCTTTATTAATAGTAATTTTAAAACCATTATAATCTTTTGGGTTATGAGAGCCTGTTATCATAACATTTGCATCAAATTTTAAGCCCTCATAAAGACTAAAATATCCCAATGGAGTTGGTACAAGCCCTATATCATAGATTTTTATTCCCGCTTTGTTAAGTCCACTCACTAGATAATTAAAAAGTTCATTTGCACTATATCTTGCATCATAGCCCACGCTTACATTTTTACAACCCCTATTTAACATAGTTTGTCCCAAACAAAAACCTATAGCTTTAACGCTTTTTTCATTCAATTCTTTGTCGTAAAGTCCTCTTATATCATATTCTCTAAAAATCACATCTAACATTTTTTCCTTCAAATTCATCTCTTCTTTGACCTAAATTTATCGTTTTTCTAAAGCAAATTTGGATAGAAAAGAAATTTTTGCTACAATTTTACATTAATTTCACTAAATGAAGGAAAATTTATGGATGAAGAATTAGAAAACGAAGAAACAAAAAAGAAAAAAGGTGGTTCACTTGTAATTATTATTGTTATTTTACTTTTTGTTTTACTTCTTAGTATTATGGGAGTAATTGCTTGGCTTATTTCAAGCAGTTCAAGTGATGAAAGTGAAGTCAAAGAAGCTCCAAAAGAAGAGGCAAAAGCCGATAAACCTAAAGTTTCAGCTCCTGCTCAGCGAGGTAGTGATTTTGCTAATATAGGTCCTATGTATCCACTTGATCCTTTTACCCTAAATTTGCTTAGCGATAGCGGCTCAAGATATGTAAAATGCACTATAGAACTAGAACAAAATAGCGAACTTTTAAAACCTGAACTTGATAAAAAAGTCCCAGTCATTCGTGATATTATTATTCGTACATTAACAGCTAAAACTTTTGAAGAAGTAAGTACACAAAAAGGCAAAGAACGTTTAAAAGATGAGCTAGTTGGAAAAATCAATGAAATTTTAACCGATGGCTTTATTAAAAATGTTTATTTTACGGATTTTGTAGTTTCTTAATGCGTGTAGGCTGTGATATCATCGCCATTTCTAGAATAGAAAAAATTCATTCTAGACATGGCAAAAATTTTTTGGATAAATTTCTAAGCCCAAAAGAACAAATACTCATTAAAAATCCAGCAACTCTAGCAGGTCTTTGGGCTGCTAAAGAAGCCGCTAGCAAGGCTTTGGGTGTTGGAATTTGTGAATTATGCAGTTTTTTTGATATTGAAATATCAAAAGATGAAAAAAACGCGCCTAAATTAAAATATTCTCAAAAAATTACAAAAGATTTTAATATCACTCAAACTTCCCTAAGTATTTCTCATGATAATGGTTTTGCTATAGCCATAGTGGCTGTAGTTTGATTATTTTCCTATAGTTTGCTTGTCTAAATTTCTTGAAAGTATGAAATCCACCACAGGTTGTTCTCTTTTGTTTGCTCTTTTACAATGATCTTTTTGAAAAAAATCTGTGATTTTTATAACAATCCTTGCCCATTTTTTGCGATTTCTTTCACGCCACGCATGAGAAGAAACGCTCTCCCAAGCATAGCCATTAAACAAGCTTGCATTTACAAAATGATCTAAGGCTCTAACACCCTGTCTTGCTCGTGCGGTATTAAAAAAAATTCCTATAATCACGATAAAAAGATATCCTAAAACTGCTAAAGGTACTATTGCACAAAGCAGAATAGTCCCTGCTAATTTTTCTTTTAAGCTTCCTTTTAAAGTGCGTTTTACACGACGACGAAAATTGGCGCGAATTTTAGTTCTAACTCTTTTCATAGCTTTCTTTTGCTAAATTTTATCCTCATACCATTAGCCGAACGCACTGTTAAACGCCCTACTACATCAGGTACAAAACCTTCTTCAAGTTCTAGTTTGTAAGTTTTTAAAATATTAGCCAAAATCAAAATCGCTTCTTGCATAGCAAAACCTTGTCCTATACAAATTCTTTCCCCTACCCCAAAAGGCAAATAAGCATCTTTTTTGTACTCTCCTTCAAAACGAGAAGGATTAAATCCATGCGGATTTGTCCAAAATTCTTCATGTCTGTGTATCAGCCAAGGAGCAATCACCACCCCAGAACCTTTTTTAATAAGCTTATCTCTAACTTGAGTATCTTTTTTTGCCTCTCTTGCAAAAAACCCAACAGGAGGATAAAGTCTTAAAGATTCTTTAAAAATATTTGTTAAGTATTTAAACTGTCTTAGATGCGAAATTTCAATGACTCCACCCTGTAAAACCTGAGTAATCTCCTCGTAAGCTTTTTCTTGCTCCTTAGGATAAAGACTAAGCAAATAAAGCGTCCATGTCAAAGAACTTGCTGTGGTTTCATGTCCTGCTAAAAAAAGCATAGCCACTTGATCTAAAATTTCCTCAAAAGAAAAACGCTTATTTGTATCAGCATCCACTACTAAAAGCAAAGATCCTAAAATATCTTCAAATTCTGCATTATCTGCCATATCATATCTTGGTTTTATGATATCACTTAAAACCTGTCTGATCACATCTCCGGCCTTAGCACGCTTACAATCTCCTAACACATAAGAAAGCCATTTTGGAAAACGAAACATACGACGCATGGCTGTATGCACGCTTTGCTCTTGAAAAGTCACAAATGCGTTTAAGATTTTTTTACCTTTTTCCTCATCGAGTTTTGAAGACATAATGGTGCGAAAAATCACATCAGCGGTAATAAAAGTCATAGCTTCATCTACTTCGATAACAGCATGATTTGGATACTTGCTAAAACGATCCATCATATCTGCCACAGCTTCACTCATAAGATTAAACACTTTATTGATACGAGTCATTTCAAAACTTGGACGCAAAAGCTCTCTTTGTTTTTTCCAAACTTCACCATTTGTAGTAAAAATACTCTCCCCTAAAAGCGGACTTAAAAGCTCATGTAAAAATGCACTTTTAGGAAATTCTCTAACCTCATCAACCATCATTCTTTTAACTTCTTTAGTGTCATTTATGACATAAAGATCAAAATTTGGCATCTTCACATAGCCTGTTTGCATTTTATAACTACGCTCATAAAGCCCGTCAAGCCAAGATCTACGCTTTAACAAAAAAGTTAAAAGCGTAGAAGCTTTATTTTTATAAGGTTTTGGAAAAAAGGGGCATTCACTCATATTTTTACCTTTTCTTCTAAAAATTTAGGCATTATGATGAAAGAAAAAAAATCATAATCACCTTTAACACTAATACTATAAAGATATAAAAAGTGCGCTTTGTTTTTATCTCTTTTTATTTTTTTATACTCATGTTTTTCATATAAAGTGTGAAATTTAGCACTTAAAAATGGGGGTGTAAATTTAGCATTTACGCCACTCGTGCGGAAAAAATCCACTTGAGGAAAACATGCTCCATCAATAATCGATGTGTAATCATACCATTTTAAATCAAACCTTGAAACAAATTCAAGCTTCTTTCTAAATTCATCCGCTTTTTTTTGATAACTCACTAAAGGAATGCATTCTCCTAAAGTAAGAATTTTTAATTTACGAAGTAAAGATAAATCTAAATTTTGTCTTAAAATACACTCCAAAACTTCTATACAAACTATAGTTCCAACACTATGTGCTACTAAAACAAGTTCATAATCTTGTTTATTTTCATTTTGTTTTAGCTTATCTACTATGGTATTCGCAAAAAGCTTGATTCTTTCTTGCATAGTGCCTGTTTTTTTGTCTTGCCAAGTAGCACAAAAAGCACAAATTCTTGCTATCCAAAATACAGCTAATTTCTTACCTAATTTAAATAAAAAATGATTTAGTAAAAATCCTAAAAAACATCCTATGATAATAGCTAAAGAAAAATGCATATAATTTTGCAAAAAAGCAAAACTTCCAAAAGCCAAAACCAAAGAAAATAGTAAAGAAAATAACACATAAAAAAAAGGATAATAACCTGTGATAAGTTGATAAATCGACTCTTTGCCAAATTTGATAAAAAGCCCTGTGATAGTATAAATTCTAAAAAAACTATAACAATCTGCCAAAGCATCTTTATAATTTTCTGACCAATTTTTCTTAACAATATCATTCCATGTTAAAAAATGATATTTAGTTTGTACTCCTTCGCAAGAAATTTGAAAAAAAGGAAATTGCTCATTTTTTTCAATTTTACTTAAATCAACTTTAATGTTAAAAACATGAGAATAATCTTTTAGGTTTTTTTTAAATAAATCATAATAAAATCTATAACTTTTAGGATCATATCCTGCTATATAAAATACTTCCCTATCCATACAATAATTTCTTTTTGCTTTTAATTATAACAACTTTGCTTTAAAAGCTCTCTTAATCAAAGCTTTTTAGTCTTATTTGTCTAAAAAGAAATTTTTATAAAAATTGCCGTTGAATTGATTAGTTTGTAAAAGATATTTTTTAAAATTACATACCAAAACAGGATTGGGTTTATAAGCATGAGCTTCACGCCAAAAAAATTGAAGTTTTTTTGGATAAGATAAGCCTTCAAAATCATAAAAAGCATTGCCACAAACCTTAGTCGGACAGCCTTCTAAAATAGCACTAAGGCCTACTGTTGAATTTATAGTAATACAACCCAAAGCCTTTCTTAAAAGAACTGGCAAGTGGGTATCATGAACATATAAAACCCTTCCTTCTACATGATATTTTTGACTTAAATCATTTATGAGTTTAGAATAATTCTTATAGCCCCTATCCATGGGATGGTGTTTAAAAACTAGATAAGATTTAGCTCTTGCATGGTTTGCAAAAGAAAGTATGGTTTCCTCTATAAAGTGCTCTATGCTTTTTTTGTAATGATATTTAATTTGCGTATCGCTATAAACTTGTAAAATCGCCAAAAAGTACTTTTTTTCTAAATTATAAATCTTTTCATTTAGTTTTTTTTCTGTAATCTTATAAAGATACTTTCTATACAATGATCTAAACCAAAATAAAAATTCAAAAGGATATAAAGTGCGATGATGAAGTTTGTTGTTAAAAAATGGAGCCAAAATAAAAGCAAACAACCAATACAAAAAAGCATCAAAAGCCATAAATTTAAATCCACCTGGAATTTCTTTTATGCTTTCTTTGGTAAAAATATTTTGAGAAAGATAAAAATTTTTATCACGCGGTAAAGAAGAATTTGCATTCACCCCATCTTTTTCCAAAGTAATACAATAAGGCCTTAAATATCCTTCTTCAAAAATCCATATTTCAATTCCTAATTCTTTAGCCACTTTAATAGCCTTAGCATGGATAATACGACAATCATTATACATTAAAATAGCATCGATTTTTTTGCTTTGAAAAAAATCTCTATAGAAATTTTCAAGATCTTTTTCATCGCACTTACACCTCGTTCCACTAGGATAGAAAAAAAAATCTCCACCGTTAAAATTGAGTTTAAAAACTTTGGTTTGTTTTTTTTTCATTTTTATTGCAAGATGATGAAAAAAATTTCCCACAGGCCCTTGCAAGAGTAAAACATTTTTACTAGTAAATTCTTGCTGCAATTTTTTAGAAATTTTCATAAATTCGTAATCCCCCCCCCCGTCCGTATTATTTTATGATATTTTCAACAATGCGTCTCATACGTCTTAATAAAAAATTTCTTAAATCTATAATTATTTTAAGATAAGATTTAGAAAAATAATCTTTTTGTAAATTTAGCATTATATCTAAACAAACTTCAATTTCACATAAAATTTTTGTTTTAGGATTTATATATCTTGGATATGTGATTAAAGCACCTGCTACAAGCTCTTCTAGGCTTAGTTTTCTTGTTCTTCTTTCGCATTTATGTTTATCTTTTGTTAAACCCCAGCCTGCATAAAAAGGCATACCATAAGTAAAAACTTTTTTAGCTCTTAAAAGAGCATCAAAACCACTTGTAGAAGTAATAGTGTGAATTTCATCAGCAATTTTTATAGCACTATCAATACTGCAATCTTTTACAATCTCATCGCAAAATTCCAAGATAAGCTTTTCATCTTTTAAACCCACACGGTTACCACTTAACACATCAGGATGTGGCTTAAAGATGATATAAGCATCTTGATTTTTAGCACGCACCTCCTTAAGCAAATCAAGAGTAGATAAGCCAAAACCTCCTAAAATCATCGAAGCATCATCTTCAACTTGAGCAGGGATTAAAATAATCTTTTGTCCTATTTTGGCATTGATCTTTAAATTTTCATGCTTTAAGCCATTATATTTTGAAAAGCGGTTCTCAAGTAAGATTTTTATAATATTTTTTGCCCTATTTAGCATATTTTCATCAAAAATTTCATTTTGCAAAAGCTCTTCTAATTTGCTTGCTTTATTTGGATCTATGTAAAGTCCTTTATCATCAACGATTAAAGAAAAAGGGCGCGTAAGATCAGAACCTAAAGAAATTGAACGGATAAAACCATCTTCAACTAAAGAAATTTTAGGACTAAAATTAGTTAAATTTTGCTCTTTTGCCTTTGTTAAAAGCAAATTTTTAAGAGTATTTTCATCATATTTTTTACCCCAAATAAAGAATTTATCATCTTCTTTAAGCTTGTATCTAACTAAAGATTTAATAGAATTTAAAAAAATAATTTCATTATCTTTAGCTTTAAAAAAAGGCTTGATAAAATGCCTTTTCCATAAGGTAAAGCCTAGCATAAAAAGCCTGTTAGAATTTACCTTTTCTATATCTTTATATTTTGCTAAAGTTTGAATAGTATCAAAAATATTACTTTTTTGATTTAAACAAGGATTAAAATACTCGCTATAAAGTATATAAGCAGCATAGAAAACTTCTTCTAAACTTCTTTTTTGCATCCTTCTTTTACACTCTAATTTATCTTTTGTTAGACCCCAGCCCGCATAAAAAGGCATGCCATAACAAATACACTCACATTCTTGCATCAAAGCTTCAAAACCCATACCAGAAGTTTTGGTATAAACCTTATCAAAAAACTCAAGCAAGGCTATGGGATTAAAATTTTCAGTGATTAAAATACATTCTTTAGGCAAGGAATTTATATCTAAATCACTTTGTTTTTTACCACTTAAAACATCAGGATGGATTTTTATATAAATTTTAGAATCAGGATTTTCTTTTATGGCATCTTTTATCATATCGACAGTTTTAAAATCTTTAGCAAGCCCAAATTCAAGCGAGGCATCATTGGCTGTTTGAGTGATGATTAAAACCCTTTTTTCATCTTTTTGAAAATAATCATCTGGGATATCAAGATTGTTATTATACTTGCTAATTTTATATTTTTTGATAAGCTCTATAGCTTTTTTAGCTTGCTTGATTTCTTCATCTTTAAATTCATAAGTATTTAAAAGATTTTCAAGCTTTGAGGGCATTGTTCCATCATAATAAATGCCTATATCATCTTTAACCATAGAAAAACTTGGGCTATTTTCAACCCCTAAGTTTAATGATCGGATAAATCCATCTTCTAAAAGTATGAATTTAGCCTTATGTTTTTTTGCCAAATTCATAGCTTTTAAACCTGATTTTTTGCGCCCCCAGCCAAAGAAAAGATCATCTTTGTTGATTTTTAAATTTCTCTTATATAAAAAAATGCTGTAAAAATTTCTAACATTAGCGATAAGTTTTTTTGATGTTGAGTAATACTTCACAATGCCAATTTCTTTATTATAAGTTCAACTTTTTCTTCTAAATTATTTCGACAAGAATTATTGATCACTAAATCAGCCTCTGGTTTATCAAATTCTATATCAACACCAACTACATTATCAATTTCTTTATTTAAAGCCTTAGTATAAAGCCCTTTTTGATCTCTTTGCATTAATTCATGCATATCGCATTCTATATAAATTTCATAATAATTTTTTAATTGCTTTCTATTGTAATCATAAATCTCATTAAACATTGAAATCGTAGTGACAATAACTATCATACCTTGATCGTTTAAAAATTTTGCAAATTTAGCTCTTTTCAAAGCCATATCTATGCGACCTTGTCTATCGTATGCATAATGTCCTAATATTTCTCTTAACTCATCTCCATCGAGATAAATAAGGTTTTTATATTTTAGTTTTAATTTTTCATACAAAGCTTGACCTATAGTTGTTTTTCCGCTTCCAGCTAAACCAGTAAGCCAAATAATATAAGGACTATTTATCAATTTGCACCTCTAAATCACTCATAAAATCAATTTCACACCAATTGCCATCAATTTCCACTGCTTTTGCGTTGTTGTATTTTTCAATTAAAGCTTGCAAAAAACTTGTCATGTACATATTTTCAAAATTTTTATTATCATATAAAATATCTCGATCAAGCATTTCATAAAAAGCAATAACTTCGGAAAGAAATTGATAAGAAAATTTAAAAAGTCCTATATATTGAGCTTCTATCTCATCATAGGCATTAGCTTTTTTTCCAAGTTCTATAATATAACCATTTGTCATCTTTAATGTTTCAGCATCTTCTAAAGGATTTGCAAAGCGTTTGCTCCAAAGCTTACGCCAAGACTTATCAACTACTATAGCAAGTTCTTCTTTGGCATTTATAAGCTTTTGCACGCAATCTTGAAAATAAACAATATCCGCATAAGAAATAATCAAATCTTGTTTTTCTTCGATGCATTTTAATATAAAATCTTTAGCGCAAAAAAAAGTATGAACCATATTGGTTTTATCATATTTTGAATTAATAAAAAAATGCTCGATATCATATTTATTAAGATAATTTTTTAGCACTTCGTTTAAATATCCACCCACAACAGCTATTTCATTTATACCTGCTGATTTTAAAGCTTCGATTTCATAATCTATGATTTTTTTATTCTTATACTCAACCATACACTTTGGTTGATCTTTTGTTAAAGGCATCAGCCTTGATCCAAAACCTGCTGCTAAGATAATTGCATTCATATTATTCCTTGATTAAACTAAACCACTCTCTTAAAATTTGAATATTATTAAGCCCATTTTCTCTTTCAATATGCCACATAATACCAAAAATATTTTCATACTTATGTTTAAAAGCTTCTATGGTATTATCTTCTGCTAAGCAAAGTTCTACAAGATCTTCGCCTAATTTTTCAATAGCAAAATTATGAAAAGAATTGCTTATAAATTTTTCTTTTGAGAAAAATACTTCATGTTTGCCTATATGATTTTCACAAGGACTTATATGGCTGTTAAAATAATGAGCTATCATCTGAGCCCCTCTGCAAATTCCTAAAAGTGGTATTTTTTCTTCTAAACAAATTTCTATAACTTGCTTTTCATATAAATCCCTCTTTTTAGATAAAACATTAGGACTATAAAAACTTAAATCATTGCCACCGCTTAATATCACAGCTTTTATTAGATGTTTATAATGAGAAAAATCTATTTCATAGCTAAGAGGAAGAGGAGTAAAATTTTTAAATAAATCTTTATTAAATAATTTTCCCCAATCCAAAGCCAAACATTCTCTTTCTTCATGATAACTTTCGTTGCAAATAAGCCTTTGAGTAATACCTATAAACAAAATATTTGCTCACTTTCACATTCTATATTTATTTTTTTAGCTTTTAAATATTTTTCAAAATTTTCTTCTCCAACTCCTATAACAGCAGGCATTCCAAGTTCTGAGGCACGAATGGCCATATGTGAATTAGCACCCCCATAACATGTAATAAGTCCTGCTATATTTTTTGTAAATAAATAATCATATCCAGGATCTGCTGCATAAATTAAAACAATCTTTCCTTCTAAATCTTTATCATTTTCCTTCGCCGTAAATGCAGTGATGTTCTTTTGTGTAATGAAATTTGGAATAATACTATGATTATAAAAAGAAAAAATTTCATCGGCATTGCAAAGTAAAGAAGGAAGTTTTATAGCTTGTGTAAGTTCATATTCTTTTTTATTGCGATTAATTTCTTCTACAAACTGCTCTTTTGGATTTATAGAATAAAGACTAGAATAAAGATTTAAAATGCTTTTTATATCAAGATGAGCCAAATCTTCTTTTTCAATACCATAATATTTGCCTAATTCTTCTATATAAACTATAGCCTTAGAAAGCAATCTAGTGAATTCAAATTTAACGAGCTCTCTACCCTCGATAGCCTGCTTTAAAAAATCAAAAAATTCACAAGCATTAATCTCTAGTCCATGTTCTCTAAGTAAGGCATTTAAAGCTTTTGTCTTTTCTTCTGAAAAAACAAAAGCTTTATCTTGTAAATAAACTTTACTATCTTTTTGATCCACATCAAAATAAAGCTCAAAATCTTCATCATACCTTGGCGATAAAATATTATAAGTTCCTGCTCTTAAATGTCCAAAATCTTTCAAAAATTGATCTTTGTTGTGAAAATTAAGATGGTTTGTTTGTTTGCTTAAATTTTTACTCACTGTATTGAGTGAATTTAAAAAATCATCTTTTTCCTCTTTAGTTATAAAATCAATCTCAACTAAAGAATTTAAAAGTTGCATTGCTACAAATGCAGCCCTAGCCACTCCCGCAAAAGGCAAGGTTCCATAACGCTTGCATTCTTCAATAAGCCAATAAATTTTATCAATTAAAGAAAAATTAGAATTAATAATACCATCATATCTTTCTTTTAGCTTATAAGCTTTTTGTATATCTTTTAAATAAAGCCCTGATCTAGGATTAATAATCTTATTTGTAAGTTCTAATAATGAAAATTCTAATCTTTTGATTTCATTTTCATTAAAACCATGATTTAAAAGTTCTTCTAATTTTTTAGAACTATTAAAGTCATAACAAGAATAAACAATATTAAATTCAATCTTATCGTGCAATTCATGATTTTTATTAAGCTTATCTAAGTAAAAATTGACAAGTTTTTGTGCGATATTTTCATCTAATTTTTTTGGTATAAAAGAATTAAAAGATAATCTTACATCCACATAAGGAATGCCTAAAAAAGAATGGATTAAAGGATGGGATCTTAGATCTCTATAACCATAATTATCTCTTTGATACGCCCAGATATTATCCGTAATGATTTCTTTATATAAACTAAAAGCTAAACGCTTAGGTCTTAACCCTATGATTTCAGCTGGATTCCAATCAGGCATTACCCCAAAAATGGCTTTATCTCCCAAAACTCTAGATCTTGATTCTTTTAAAGACTCAAAACGTTTATAAAATCTATATAAAGCTTCTTTTGGTAAAGAATGAAATAAATTATTTTTTTCATGCATAACCAAAGGACGCACTTGTAAGCAAAAAAGTTCTTCCTTATCATCTTGAATAGCAAATGCAAATTCAACATCTAAAAAATGACAATCATATAAAACTTCTAATTCTTTTATAAGTTCTATAATTTTTTGAAGTCTAATATCTTTAAATTCTAAATAATTTCTGTAATGATAGTAAGTTTTTGCACTCTTACTGCTTCCATCTGTAATAGAGCTATTTGAACCATTTTCATCATATTGAAGACAAAAATAAGGGGAAAAATTATCCTTATCAACACTAAAACCAACGCCACAAAGAGTAATGTTTTCAAGCATAGGTTGAACTAAAATTTCATCGCTTTTTGATGGCATAGAATTGGCAACTTCATATAAAGCTTTTAATAATTCATCTTTAGAATCAGCTTTAATATTTGCCAAAGAAAGAAAAGCACCTGCATTGGAGTTTTTCATACTATCTTCACTTAAAGAAGAACTTCTTATAATGAGTCTATTAGCCTTTAAGGTTTGAATGTCCTGTAAAACTTTATCCTCATTTGATATTAATTCTTCAAGCGAAGTTAAAACCAAAGGTAGAACTTTTGCTTTTTTTAATTTTGTTTGTAAATTTTTTAAATTTTGTGCTTTGGTTTTAAATTTTAACTCCGCCATATTTTTCCTTAGTTTTATATTTTTTTAGCACTCCAACAACGAGTGGTATATTTTATGCTAAATTCCTTAGGAAGTCTTTGTGAAATTTTATTACTAATTTTATTAAAAAGTTCATTTCCCTCATCAGTCTCCAAATCCCAATAAGGATTTTTAACACTTTTCCATGCATTAATATAATTTTCAATGCTTTGATGAAAATAAAAATCCTCTTCAATATAAACAATATTATCAAAAAGATCCTTTCGACTCTCTATAATTGGTCTTTGATCTTCTCTTCTTGTTCCCCTTGTATAATTTGGTACAAATTCTACAATAGTATCTTCAGCTATTTTTTGCACAGGATCGTTTAAATCCCTGTGATTCCACATACAAGAAAAATATCCCTCTGATTTTAATAAGCGATGTGCTTCCTCTAAAGCTTCATTTCTATCCATTACATTAAAACTGCTACCAAAAGTCACCCAATCAAATTCACTATTTTGAAGTGTTGAGTTTAAACCTGTTGCCCTAACCCAATCAATCTTCTCACCTTTAGTTCTTTCTATCCCGATCTCACGCATCGCATCATTTGGTTCTACAGATACTACCTTACATCCTCTTTCTAAAAGCATAATGCTTAGATTTCCAGTTCCTGCACCGATATCAGCGACTTTAATATCTTTTTTTCCAACTAAACTAATAAGCATATCTATAGTTTTTGGAGCATAATTTGGTCTATAGCTATAAAATTTAGCATGCTTGGTATAATCCCACACTTGTTCTACTAGTTTTTGCATTTTATTTCCTTTTTTTTCATCTTTGACAAGCTTGATGAAAAAAGGAGGTATTTTATGCTTTTCTAGCTGTCCATGCTCTTATTTTATAAGGAATCTCTATACTTTGTATATGAGAAATTTTAGCTTCTATCATCTCTAAAATTTCCTTCCATCTTTTTTCACCTGCTTGTGCTTGTATATCATTTACAGAATGCCAAGCTCCAAGATAACGCTCTTTATCCCAAAACTCTTTATAGTCACACTCCATAAAAAAGCAGTCTGTGAAATCTCCTGTTGAAACAAGAATTTCTTCCCATTTTTTAACATTTTGAGTGCCACTGCTTACACGAGCAAGCTCTGGAACAATATGTTTAATCTCCTTTTCGATTTCATCAAAAACCGAACCCTCTACAATGTGGCGAGGATTCCAAATCGCAGTGAAATACCCCCCCCCTGTTAATATACGATTAAATTCTGGGAGAGATTTTTTAGGATCTGTCCAATGAAAAGAACTAGCCATGATGACCCAATCAGCTTGATTATTGCTCATGCAGGTTTCTTCACCACTTCCTTTGTGCCAAGAAATATTTGATAAATTTTGTGTAAATTTTTGCCCTTCTTCACGCATATTATCATTTGGCTCCACAGCACTAATTTGGCATCCAAATATTTCTCCCAACATCTTAGTAAGTTTTCCAGTTCCAGCTCCTACTTCAACAATATTTAAATCTTTTAAATTTTTATTTTTATCATTGATACAAGCTACAAGTTTTTCAAGTAAAAACGGACTATAAGCAGGTCTATTATGATAATGCTTTGCAACCTCTGTAAAATCTCCTTGTTTCATATTGATTCCTTTCTCTAATTTAAAACACAATTATATCTTTTTTTTATTAATTTACAAATCTTTTTCCTGAATATCACCATCCAACTCTTTGCACATTTTTTCAAATTCTTGATAGTATTTCCAAGATGCTACTATATCTGGACGATATTGTTTGATAAATTTTAACTCTTTGTGTAGCATATTAAAGACTTTATTTCTTATTAATTTATTATTTTTAAATTCACTTAAAATATCATTTTCTGACCATTTTTTATTTTCAATATCTTTTATTTTTTTATTTAAAACGTCTAGAAAATCTTTTTGAAAATCATTTATTTGTTTTATTAGTGGATTGTTTAAATACTCAAAATCTAATTTTGATATTGAAAATACAATATCTTGCAATAAATCATGTTTATATTTTAACATACAATTTAAATTTATATTTCCATTAGTCACTCTATCTTTTAATTCTATATAAACTTTAATATTTATATTTTCAAACGAAAAATTTATTATAAGCGGTAAAATATATCTATATGGACCAAAAATTATTTTTTGTATTATTTCCAAATTATCTATATTATTTAATTTAAATTTAAACTTTAAATCAACAAAAGTTGATAAAATTTTATTTGGCATAAGCTCCTCCATATCCAAAAAATATATTTTCTCTTTGCATATATTTTTAATGATAGAATCATACCGCCATACACCATGATTTATCCAATAATTTAACATATGTTCTAATGTTATTTGCTCAAAAAAAGGATATTGCACCCTATCTAATATTTTTTGGATAGGGATATTACTATCGACTATATCGTAACTATTACAACCTTTTTTATATCCACCATGATTTAATCCTGTTTTAAATTTTGATATAGGATCTCGAATTAAAAATATAGTAGTGATTCGTGGAAGTAAATTTATATATTTAAAACTCTTATTAAAATCATTTCTATCTAAAAAAAGTATATGTATGCAATCATAACTATGCTCAAAATTATCCAAATACAACATTTTATAGTCATTGGAATACCATTGCAATCTAACACCATGATAAACTAAAGCTCTTAACAGGATACTATGTCCAGTTAATCCAAAAGTAAATAGATTAAACTTATACCCATCAGGTAAAGGTAAATTCATCTCCCATGCAAGTTCAGCAGGTATATTTTTATAATTAATTTTTTCGTTTTCATCATTTAGTTTCTTGGGATCAAGTAAAGAAGGATAAGGATGACTTCCTTTTTTATATCTTTCATTAAAATCATCTGATAACAACCATTCTTCTATAAGATCAAAATTTTGTATAAAATAATTAAAGTTGTGAAAGATATTATCTAGTATTGCTTTATAGTCTTGATGAATTTTTAATATATTTTTTATTCTTGGAAATTCTTTTAGGAATAGTTGTTTATTATTTATCAATCCTTCAAGAATGCTAGAGTTAATCTGATCAAATTCTTTAAAAATTTCTCTAAAAATTTGAAATTCTTTATTGGCTTTTTTAATATCATTTTTTAGTTTAAATCCACTTCCTTTATGCCAAGTTTTATCAGCCTTGATTAAAACTTCACCCAGCATATAGGACAAATGAAATTTATATCTTAAAGCTTGTTCATAATCACCACATGTTTCTAAACTTGGATATTTGAGCTGAGGAAAGATTTGTATAGTTTGTTGATAAATTTTTTGTTCTTTTTTGTGTTGCTTTTTAATTTTATAAAGTTTTTTAAATAATGCTATATACCCCCCCCCATTGTTTGTAAAGTCAATCATAGCTTGACCTAGTTTATAAGCAAGATGATTTTTTACTCTTTCTATAGCTGAGTTTGGGTTATACATAGGGTTTCTCCTTTAAAAATAGCTTTGGTTGCTTGTAAAATTATAATAATCCTCAGGCACGCCAATATCTATAAAATAATCATCAAAAATACAAGCTCTAGCCTTTAGCTTTTTATAATTTTCTTGTAAAAACTCTTCAAAAGAAAATTTTTCCTGCAAAGCAAAATCATTAAAAATATCTTTAGTTAAAAGATAAATTCCACCATTGATTAAACCTTGCTTTTTGAATACCTTTTCCTTAAAGGAAATCACAAGCCCATGCTTATCAATATTTATCGTGCCGTATCTATCAAAATCATTCATTTGCTTTAAGGCAAGACAAATTTTACTTTTATCTAGCTTTAATTTACTTAAATCTATGTCAAAAAAAGTATCGCCGTTTAAAACATAAAGCTCGTTTTTTATAAATTTCAAAGCCTGTTTTATAGCTCCACCTGTTCCTAGAGGCTCTTTTTCGATGCTGTATTTTATTTTTATGCCTAAAAACTCATCTTTAAAATATTCTTGTATCACTTCATATTTGTATGATACTGCTAAGATAATTTCTTTTACGCTTTGTTTTTTAAGATACTTAAAAATAAATTCTAAAAAAGGCTTATCATTTATCGGTGCCATAGGCTTTGGAATGTCTTTTATAACACTTTTAAGTCTTGTTCCTAAGCCGCCACAAAGTATTATTGCTTGCAAGAAAAACCTTTACTGAAAAGCTCTTCTTCGACAATAGCACAAATAATATGTCCTATTAAAATATGTGCTTCTTGAATTCTTGGCGTGCAAGTTGAAGGCACTTTTATACAATAATCACAAAGTTCATTCATAGCCCCGCCATTAGCTCCGCTTAAGCCTATACTTATGATTTCTTTTTGTTTGCAAAGCTCTAAAGCCTTTAAAATATTTTTACTATTTCCACTTGTAGAAATTCCTATAAAAACATCTCCCTTAACTCCTTGAGCTTGCACTTGTCTAGCAAACAAATTTGCATAACCATAATCATTCCCGATAGCTGTTAATACGCTAGTATCTGTCGTAAGTGCAATACTTGCGATCCCTGGTCTATCAAAATAAAACCTACTTACAAATTCCCCTGCGATGTGCTGTGCATCAGCCGCACTACCACCGTTTCCTGCTAATAAAGTTTTGTTACCATTTTTATAAGCTTTTATGACTTCTAATGAAGCATTCTTAATAAGAGTTATTAAATTCTCATCTTTTAAAATTTGCTCTTTTACTAAAATTGATTCTTGAAAATGTCCTTTTATATAGGAATTTAAATTCTCCATGATTTAACTCCCTCTTTTGTAAATGAAAAATCTTGCACATAACCTTGCTCTTTGCTTAAAGCTTTGATTAGGTTGTATTTTTTAGTAGGATCTACAAAGAAAAACATAAATCCACCTGCTCCTGCTCCACTAGTTTTGCCACTATAAGCTCCATTATCTATAGCTAGTTTATAAATTCTTTCAAGCTCATCATTGCTAACGATTTCTGAAATGATTTTTTTTGACTGCCAAGACTTGCCTAAAATTTTCGCCAAAGTATCAAAATCCGCCTTAAATAAAGCTTCTTTCATCTTTATAGCATCTTGTTTTATAGCGTGCATAGCTTCAAGGGATTTTTCATCTCCGAGCTTTCCTTTTTTATGCTCTTCTATATCTTTTGCTTCTCTTGTGATATTTGTAAAATAAAGCACAATTCTAGCTTCAAGCTCACTAGCTATCCAGTTTTTAATACGCAAAGGATTAACGATTACTCTTTTATTATCATAAAATTCCATAAAATTAAAGCCACCAAAAGTTGCGGCGTATTGATCTTGTGCTCCGCCTACTATGCCTAAATCTTCTCTTTCTATCTCATAAGCAAGCTTAGCGATTTCATATTCTCCTAAAGGTAGATTAAGCCATTCTGCAAAAGCCTTTATAACTCCTACAACTAAGGTTGAACTTCCACCTAGCCCACTACCACTTGGTACATCTGAGTATGTATGCAAAGAAAAACTTAAAGGTTTTTTTGTAAAATCTTTTACAATGCGATTATAAATACTTTTAAAAATATCTAATTTTCCATCATCTCCTAAGAATTCTTTACTTTCGTACTCAGAGTAAGAATTTGTATCAGGAGAATCAAAAATGATCTTTCCATCTTCTCTTTCGATCAAAGTGCAATGTATGTATAAAGATATAGTCGCATTTAAAACATAACCTGTGTATTTATCACAATATAAATTTATATCAGTTCCTCCGCCTGCTAGACCGAGACGAAGAGGAGTTTGTGTGCGTATGGTTTTCATCGAATTACTACTTATTTTGCTATAATTTATTATAAAAATTATAGCAAAATATACTTAACTTCTATTAATATCACTTAAACATTTGCAAAGCGATTAACTTTCATCATTTTAAATGCTCTTAAAAGTTCTTCAATGCCATCTTCTAAAGTATTATCTGGTTTCCAACCTGTAGCCTCTAATTTAGCATTTGAAACCAAATAATCTCTTTTATCCGGATCTTCACCTATACTAGCTGAATGGATATAAAAATCAGGAACATACTTTTTAATCGTTTCAGCAAGCTGTCTTTTAGTCAAATTTGCAGAACTTAATCCCATATTATAAGCCTGACCCTTCATCTTATCATAATTCTCAATTCCATGAATAAATCCTTTAACCACATCACGAACATGAATATAATTGCGTCTAAAATGCTCTTCAAAAAGTACTATAAATTTATCTTTATATGCACGATAGGTAAAATCATTAACAAGTAAATCAAGTCTCATTCTAGGTGAAATTCCAAAAACAGTAGCCAAACGAAAAGTTACACAATTTCCTTTATCAAGCAAATATTGCTCCGCATGCACTTTATCAATCCCATATTCTGAGATAGGACGCAAGGGAGATTCTTCAGTGCACATTGCATCTTTTTCTCCTATACCATAACCGCTATTTGTATTGGGATAAATAAATATTTGAGAAGGACTTGCAAAATCGCTTATCATTTTTACAGCTTCATAATTGATCATTTTGGCTAATTTTGGATTTCTTTTGCAAAGTGGAGCTCCAACCAAAGCAGCTAGGGGAATAATAATATCAGCTTTTGCTACCTCTTGTCTAATAAGATTTTCATCCATAGCATCACCATTTATAAAAGTAAAATTTTTATTATGAGAACAAGATAAAAGAGAGATTTGATCAAACATCAAATTATCAATCACACAAACTTCATAACCTTTTTCAAGTAAAATCGGTGTTAAAACCGAACCTATATAACCTGCACCACCTGTAATTAAAACTTTTTTTGACATATTTTTCCTTTAAATCGATGGTTTTATCGATTTAAAGGAATTCTGCCTCTCTTAATTTCATTTCTCCAATGATTTAGCAAATCTTTAAGCATTTGTCTAACAGGAATTTCAGCTTTCCAATCGATAAAACTCTTTATTTTACCATTATCAAACATTTGATAGTCAGCATCAATAGGACGCATCCTATCTTCAACTTGTCTTACCTCAATACCCCCCCCCATATCACTAAAATTTAGCAATATATCTATAACTTCAGGAAGTTTAAAGGCTTCTTCTCCTGCTATATTAAAAGCTTCCCCACAAGGAACTTTTCCTTTTTCACTTTCAAGAGAAAGTAGATAATAAGCCCTTATAGCATCTCTGGCATCTTGAAAAGTTCTTACGCTTGAGAGATTTCCAACCTTGATAACAGGCTCTTGATAACCCGCTTCAATTAAAGCAATTTGTTTTGCAACTGTGCTTTCAAAAAACACATCAGAACGTCTTGGGCCACTATGTGTTCCCATTCTTGTAACAAAAGTGCGAATGTTATAAGCTTCGCCATAAAATCTTCCCAAATAATCAGTGCCAATTTTGCTTATACTGTAAGGACTTGCACCGTGAAAAGCTGTTTCTTCATTAAGCTTAACACCTGCTTTTGCTTTACCATAAACTTCACTTGAAGAGCAAATATGCACTACAGGGTCATATCCATCTTTTGCCTTTAAAATTCTAATGTTTTCCAAAATATTTGCTGTGCCTATTATGTTAGTCTGTAAAGTTTCTATAGGTATATCAAAAGAAGTTTTTGGATAAGACTGAGCTGCTAGGTGAAAAATCACATCAGGCCTTTGACTCTCAAAAAGTTTTTGAAGACTAGAGTAATCATTTAAATCTGCATAAAAAATACTGATTCTATCTTTTTTATTGATCCTATCACTTAAATGATAGATATTATCCATAGGTTCTTGCCAACGCATCATACCTATAACATCATAGTCTGTGTTTTCTAGCAAGAAATCTGCCATTTGAGAACCAACTTGCCCTGTAAATCCTGTAATTAACGCTGTTTTTTTCATGATTTATCCTATTGTCTTATATTTTGCTCTTTTAAATACCATTTATACATCATCTTAATGCCATCTTCAAGTTCAATTTTATGTTTCCAGCCTAAAGAATGAATTTTTGAGCAATCTGTAAATTTCTGCATTGCTCCATCTGGACGATTTAAATTAAAAACTAATTTTCCCTTAAATCCCACTATATTTTTGATTAATTCTGCTAATTCTTTGATAGTGATATTCTTATGTGGGCCTATATTTAAATGAGTATTGATAATCTCAGTATTATCACTTTTTAAATCTTTAAAATCTATATTATTCATAATAAACAAGCAAGCGTTTGCTAAATCTTGACTATGTAAAAATTCTCTTGTCGGTTTTCCGCTACCCCAAATTTCAACATTATCCTTATCTACGCCAAATTTTTTTAAATAATTCTTAGCTTCTTCAATGGAATCAAATTTTAAATCATTTAATAAGTCCTCGTATCGCTTTTCATTTAAAAGCTTGGCTAAATGCATTTTTCTTAAAATTCCAGGCAATACATGAGATTTTTCAAGATCAAATTTGTCATTATTACCATATAAATTTGTAGGAGTGATTGCTATAAAATTTGTATTGTATTGCAAATTATAACTTTCACAAAGCATCAAGCCTGAAATTTTAGCGATTGCGTAAGGTTTGTTAGTATACTCAAGATCTCCACTTAACATTTGCTCTTCACTAGTTGGCAATGTTGCATTTTTAGGATAAACCGTAGTTGAAGCTATGAAAAGTAGCTTTTTTACTTTATGTAAATAAGCATTATGAATAACATTGCACTCTATCATTAAATTTTGATAAATAAAATCAGCACGATAAGTATTATTAGCTAGAATTCCACCTGCTTTAGCTGCTGCTAAAATAACATACTCTGGCTTTTCTCTCTCAAAAAAATCAGCCACAGCTTTTTGATTTGTTAAATCGAGCTCAAAGTGAGTTTTAAAAACAAGATTTTTATAACCTTGTTGCTTAAGTTCATTAAGTATAGCACTACCAACAAGACCACTATGACCCGCTATATAAATTTTAGAATCTTTTTGCATCATTTATCCTTAAAATCTTAATGGAATTTCAGGATTAGATGGCCAAACTGGAAAATCTAAATTTTGCAAATTTCCGCATTCTTTTCTGTAATGTAAACCCTGCATTAAATTTAACTCATTTCTTCTTAGATAACTTACTTCTAAGGTAGTGCTAAAAAATAATCCCTTAGAATAAAAAATCTTTCCGTGATTATTTAAATGTGTATGTATTGGAATAAAATATTCATTAAGTTTTTTTAGTAAACTTATTCTTTTTTCAACCCCATCTTGCTCTTCAGGATTACACCCATGAAATTCAAATATAACTTGTGAAAAATATTTATTTAAAATACTTATATCAATATTTTCAAGCATATCCCATTCACAATTTTCAATATCACATTGCAAAATATTTGGCCTACTCTCATCTAAATTATTATCTTTTAAAGCTTGTGCTAAAGTAATTGTATTTTCGTTGTTTATATTGCCTATAAATTTTTTATGAAAAATAATATTTTCATGACTATAAGGACATTTTTCTATGCTAGCATCATATTCAATTACCTTAAATCCTCTTTGAGCCATTTCCAAATCCCAAGGAGAACTGTCTGAAACACCTAAAGAAAGAGCTTTCGCATCAATATTGCTCATATACCCCCCCCCATTATACATTACATAACCACCATCTCCATTACCACCAATTCTTAGTAAATCATACAAAGGCAGTTCCAAAGGTCGAATAAGATTTAAATAATTTACAATATTCCTATAACACTGCTCATTGTTATTTATGCGAATATAATTTCTATCTCTATCTTGTAATAATAGGAATAAAATTTCTTTATCTCTTTTATCAATATCTAAATTTGAAATAATATTTGACATTAAAATTTGATAAGACAATTGATTACCAACTTTAATATTAACATTTAACTCTTGTAATAATTTTTCCATATTTATCCTTTATTTTTAGTTGCTAAAATATCACGTTCTGAAAGAATAGGAGAATTTGTTGGCCAATCTATACCGATTCTTTCATCATTCCATGCATAAGTAAATTGATCAGGCGCATCCACATAATCTCCTTTATAAGCACATTTATAGTAATAAACTGCACTTTCACTAGTAACATAATGAGCATTTCCAAAACCTGCTGGCACTAAGATGATTTGCTGATTATCTTGATTTATGATGAATTTTTCATACTTTAAATAGGTTGGCGAATCTTTTCTGCAATCTACCACCACCTGATGAATTTCCCCATAAACACAAGTTGCAAGCTTATAAGTTTTTACATCGCCATGGATACCGCGAATAACATTGTGTTTTGAGTGTATAAATTTATCGTGTATAAATTTTAATCCATTTGGTAAAAGCTTATCTACAGCCTTGCTTGTAAAAGCTGTCCAAATTTCACCTCTTAAATCTCTAAATTTATTAGGAGTTATGATATACACTCCCTTTAAAATTTTTGATTCTTGTATATTAAATTCTATTGCCATTATTTGCCTTTTTTATTTTTATATTCTTTTTTAAGTTTATATAAATCAAACCAAAATTTAATATATCCACCTTTATACCAATTCTTATGAGCTTTAATCAAAATCAAACCTAATTTGTAAGAAAAATAATTTTTTATTTTTAAAGCCTCGCCATAATCTAAACAATTTTCAATTTTAATATTATATGGTATTAATTGATTTCTTTTATGAGAATCAACGATATTTTTTAAATCTAAAGGTAGCTCAATTATATCTAAAATTGATTTTGTTTGCACAATACGTTTTCCTAGCTTATAGGATAAATGTTGTTTTACTAAAAATACGGCAAATAAATTTAATTTTATAATTTCAGTGATAATATAGAAAATATTTGGATATAAATATTTAATATTATATATCCTTTGGCTATAATTTAAAAAATCTGAAAGTATGTTTAAATATACATAACCTCCCCAATTTGTAGAGAATAAAGTAGATAAAAAAATATCTTTTCTATAAGACATTATAATACTTAAATATCTTTCTAATATTTTAAATTTATTATTACATAACAACATATATATTATGTGAATTCTATATTTATCATTATCTAAATCATAAATTAAAGCTTTTTTTAAATACTTTATTGAAGTATCGCACGTATCTTTGTTTTTAAAACTTAATAAATACATATGAAATAAAGAAAAAGCTTTTTGAGAATTATGTGTTTGTGAAAAAAACGGATTATATTTTTTAAAATATTGATATTGTTCTTGCTCGTTAAATACATTGTAATTGTTTTGAAGTATTTTATTTTTCCCTATAATAGAAGATAATAAAACCAAAGCACTATATGTTCCATAAATTTTAGAAGAGTTGGACATAAAAACCACATCAAAAATTAATAATTCCAAATTAGATAAATTATCATCTCTGAAATCTGAAATATGAAAAACTCTATTTGATTTAAAAATATCTTTGAGCATCTGTGTAGAAGTTAAATCATCACCTACAATTACTATATTATCATATTTATTTTTAGCTATAATAGCTGCAGCCAACTCTAATGGTGTTGCATGATAAACACCCTCTAAATTAAATTTTCTAGCATTAGAATAATTATAAATAATATCTCCACTTCTAACATGAACAATGATAAATTTATCAAGATTATTACTTTTTTGATTTGCATTTAAAATTTGCTGCTTTAAGCATTGATTGAAATCTATATACGACCACATCTCTTTTAGCTTATTTTTATATTGATTATTTGATTCGATTCCATGAAACTGTAAACTTAAGTCATGTTGGTGTACATAAATGTATTTATTATTTAACACTTGCTCTAATAAATATGCATAGTTTTTATTAAATCCCATTCTTAATAAATCAAGCGTATGGCTTGGATATGAAGCATTTTTATCGTATGCCATATTAGTGGTATAAAGATATTTATTTTCTAAATAATGTTTTTTAATAAAGTTGGAACTAAAAATAGACTCAACTTTACCTACGCTTTGACCAATTATATTGCAATTTTCAAATTTCCTTGAATTATTGTTTATATAGTAATTGCCAAATAATACAATTTCATCATTCCAAAAAAATCTCATATTTCTTATATCATAAAATTTATCAGCTAAATACATAGCATTTAAGATTGAAAGCAATCTTGTAGCAACACCATCATCTCTAACAGATATAAATAATTTTTCTTTCATTGTTCCCTCTTTAACTTTTTAATCTTAAGTCGCAACTTGATATACCCCCCCCCATACCAATTCTTACTAGCTTTAATAAATTCTTCTCCTAGTTTATAAGTAAAACATTCTTTTTCTTTTAAAGCTTCATTATAATCAGGATAAGCTACTAAAGGAGGTAAAGCTAAATTTGGATTTTTCTTTACTTTAAATTTATAAGCCTTTTGTTCTTGTTTATGTGAAATAACAATACTTAATATTATAAAAGGTAAAGATAAATAGCCTAATACACTTTTAGAATTTATAATCAAAGCCTGTCCTAGTTTATAGGATAGATGGTTTTGGATTCTTGCTTTGGCTGTACCGTAATGATTTTGGAAATTTAGTAGGTTTTGTTTTGCAATTAATAATTGATTTTTATTTTCCAAGGTTGTATTTAAATTATAAATTTGGTTAGTTTGTGTAGTCAAAATTTTGTCTTTATTTTCTAGGATTTGATTTAAATATATTTGATCTTTGGTAAGATTATTTTTTATTATGGTTAAATCAGAAAAAAACACACTTATAAATTTTAACAAATGTAAGCAAGAATTTTGCTCCAAAAAGTTGATTCTTTGCAAGGTATTTTCAAACATAAATTCAAGATATTGTTCTGGAAAGGATAAAATTTCATTTCTCCATGATTTTAATTTTTGCATAAAAATTTGTTCAAAAAGCTTTATATTGGGCAAATCTTGATGGGTTTGTGTAAATTGATATACCATGCAAGCAGTTATCAAAAGGCTGCTGGAGCGATAAAATTCTTTAACAAGTTTTGCATCATGATTTAAATTTTTATAAATTTTTCTTATATATACAGGAGTATTTTCAAAAGAAGGGTTATCTCTTGAGGTCATAATACTATTTGCTCTTTGGCGATAATAATAAAGTTTTGTTTTTAATACATAAATTTTATTTGCCTGAGCAAATAATAATTTTGCAAAATAATGATCTTCATGTAGAACTTGATTTAAAAATTTTAAGTGGATTGATTTTAAGTGGTTAAAATCAATCATGCCATGCCATCCAAACCAAAAAGAAGAATATTGAAAAGTTAACATTCCATTAAGCCATTCTTTTTGTTTTATTATACACGAGTGATTAAATTTATAACTTTCCAAAATCGTTTTAGGTATTATATCTGGTTGTTCTATATCATCATAATAAAAATAATGATCAAACCAGACCACTTCAACCCCATCCATTCTAGGAACACATTCTTCTATGCAGTTTAACTCCCAATAATCATCAGAATCTAAAAATATAATATAATCTATATTGGGGTAAGTGAAATTGCCTAAATCTTTTTCATTATTAAAAGCTTTATAGCTTTTATATACAGTATATATTTCATAAGGATTATTACCTTCTATGTTAAATTCTATTAAAGAATTTTCTTTAATTTGTGTAGTTATATTTTTAAGTTTATATTCTCCGCTAAAATATTCTATACCTACATTTCTAGCACTGCTTAATCCACCATTTTCCTTATCAAATAGTATAAATCTTTTATCTTTTAAAGTATATTCTTTTGCAATATTGAGTGAGTTTTCATCTGTACTACCATCATTTACAAGTATGATTTCTAAGTTAATATAAGTTTGATTGATGACACTGTCTAAACATTCTTTTAAATATTTTTCTACATTATAGATTGGTATAACTACACCGACTATTTTAGTTTGCATAAAAACTACCTTTTTGTCCTTTTGTGTTTTTTATATATGGACACTAACTCAAATGGTAGTTTGAGCAATCTTCCTTTATACCAATATTTAAATGATAAAACAATGGCATTTCCTAATTTATAAGAAAGATGATTTTTGATTTTTAATGCCTCATGATAGTCTATATATTCTTTCAAGTCAAATTTTTTATAATGAGATATAAATTTATCTTGATTTTTTATATCGTATAATGCTTTTATTATATTAAAGATAAATAATATTTTTTTCTTTTTGCATAATAATTCCCCAATTCTATATTCTAAACTAAATTTAATAATATTTGAAGCATTTATTAATGGATATTTAAATGCAAATGATTGTTTATTTAATAAAAACTTGTCTTTTATCCGCATAGGATCGCTATTAAATTTTAATAAAATTAATCCCGCGTTAAAATATTTATTTATAAAAGCGTATATTATTGTATCCATAAAACATCTGTTTTTACTTTTTAAAAAATCTAGTAACGTGTTGCAAGTAATAATCCAGCTCGCATAAATATAATATTTTTTCGCCATAAAATAATTATGATTAAAATCTTTTAATATATAATCTAAGTATAAAGGAAAACTAGTTTTATTAAAATTCCCATCATGATTTGAACTGCTATTTTGACGTAATCGATATTTATATTTTTTACTTTTAATAATATAGATCATTTTAGATAAGGAAAATAATATTATGCTAAAATGATGATCTTCCGCATATATTCCATTGATAAACCTTAAAGTATTTAGTTCAATTAAAGCAAAATCTATCATGCAATAAGTAGCAGATGAAAAACCAAAGATATCTTCTTTAGTAATTCGAGCTATGATATCATTGAAATTTGTATATTGATTTTCTGTATATCTTAAATATTCTAAATCTGTTTTATGATCATTATAATTCCAAACATTTTTTCCATCTATACCGTCTAAGAATATTTCAAAATCAAACCAGACCACTTCAACCCCATCCATTCTAGGAACACATTCTTCTATACAATTTAATTCCCAATAATCATCAGAATCTAAAAAGATAATATAATCAATATCAGGGGCTCTAAAATTTAAAAGTTCATCTTTGTTTTTAAAGAAATTTGAGCTTTTATATATTTTATAAATATTATAAGGATTATCTTCATTGCTTAGTTTAAATTCTACTAAAGAGTTTTCTTTTAATTCTTGGGTGATGTTTTTAAAATGATATTCTTTGCTAAAGAATTCTATACCTACATTTCTAGCAGTGCTTTGTCCCCCATTCTCCTTATCAAAAAGAGTTATTCTTTTATCTTTTAAGGTATATTCTTTTGCAATATTGAGTGAGTTTTCATCTGTACTACCATCATTTACAAGTATGATTTCTAAGTTAATATAAGTTTGATTGATGACACTGTCTAAACATTCTTTTAAATATTTTTCTACATTATAGATTGGTATAACTACACCGACTATTTTAGTTTGCATAAAAACTACCTTTTTGTTCTTTTGTGTTTTTTATATATGGACACTAACTCAAATGGTAGTTTGAGCAATCTTCCTTTATACCAATATTTAAATGATAAAACAATGGCATTTCCTAATTTATAAGAAAGATGATTTTTGATTTTTTTTATACTATCAATATCATAAGATGAATATAAAACATTTGATGAATTTTTATCACCATTTTTTAAAATCCATTCTATGGTGTTAAGTTGTCTATTTAAATGTTTACTATCCAAGGAATTTTTCAAAAAATAAAATTCTTCCTTGAATTCTTCTAAATTTAAGGCTATTTCCCACCAAACATTTCTTTCATTAAAGTCGACTTTATTATTTTTATAATATAAATTCCACCAAGGTTTTGCGGCACAAAAATGAACTATTTTTTTATTTTTCATGGCTTCTTCAAATTCGCTTCTTGTATAGGCTAAGTTATATTCTGAAATTTCATCTAGGCAATTAACTACATAATGTCTTTCGTATCCATCAAGTAAAATATATTCTGGAACTATAAGATTCCAATTTAATGGTAGTTTATAAGTTAACTCTTTGAGAGCTATGTTTAAATAACTTTGATCAGCTAATCCCCCATGATCATAAATATTAAAAGCATCAATACATTTATTTTTTATATCATGTTTTTTCCATTGATTTAAATCTATCAATATAACACCCGCATTAAAATACATTAGTGGATCGAATTCTATATAAGATGATGTTTTATTATCTTTGGTATACAATTTTGTCCATAATCTTGAGCAAGAATCTGTAACTACTCCGGCAACTTTATTATTTAATTCCATATAAAATAATTCTCTTATATCTCCACATACCAATACATCTGCGTCTAAATATAAACATTTATTTCCTTCAACAATATCAGCTATCTCAAATCTATAGTAAGTGGCATGATTAACATGCCAAGCTTTTGGAAATCTGTGAAATTTGGAATCATCTATTTTATGGATTATTAATTCGCAATTATAATAGCTATTTGACAAATGTTGAATTAACTTTTTTAATTTCAAGATATTATTTTTGCTAATATCATTAGATAATATATAAAATTTATACGGATATTCTTTTAACTGAGAATTTATTTTTGTGTTTTTTATAATACTTGCTATGACAACAGCCACATATTTTACATAGTTATTATCACAAGATATAACTATATTATAAGATAATAACACAATTCGCCTCCTATGTTTTAATTTCTTTATAACTATACCAATTTTTACCTTTATCACTATTTAAGAAATCAAAAAACTCATATTCTATCAATTGTTTAAAAAATCTAGAAGACTCATAATTTTTAGATAAAATTTCTAAGATATCATTGTCTTTTATAGACTCTTTTTTAAACATATTTATCATGTTATTAATTTTATCTAAAAATATATTTATGTTTAATTTAATTTCATATAAAAGATCTCCATTACAAAGAATTTCATATAAATGATTTTTTTTGATTGATATAAAAATATTATTCATATGCAATTCTTTATTTTTAAAGTTAAACATGTTTGTAATATCATAAAAATTTTTATTAATCATATTATAGCTACCATATAAATAAATTTCTATGAATTTATTATTAAAGTAATGTTTGTAAATAATTGGTTTTTTAATATCAAAAATAAATCTTAAATAATGTGTATAACTAAGATTATTAATTAGCTTGTCATCATTAGGCATATTAAATCCGATAATTTTACTTAACCTATATAAAGTTTCATATGCCTTATTGTTGGAAATTTCAGACACATCAATATAATAAACATGAGAAATATTTTTTAAATTTTTTAAATGGGTTCTGGCTATATATGTAAATCTTATGTGTTTATTAATATTTTTAATATTATTTATTCCATTTTCAATTTCTTTCTTAGAGGCGATGGTTTTGTTTTTTGTTACAGCGTAATAATAATTATCAAATAGATGATCAGTGCAATTTAAATTACTAAAAGTTAGATTATCTTTATTTTTTAAGATTTTATAATTATAAACACTGGTCATTATTTTAATAGGATCTCTTACTAAACATATTGCTGGAACATGTTTATTTATCATATGCAAGTATTTATCATATTGATAAAAATTACATTCTAAGATAGGTATGCATGCAATATAATTATTTTTTATCTTTAAGTTACCATAAAAAGCTTTATATCTATCCAGTCCATTATCATACCAAATATTTTTTTCTAAAATTTTAACATTACATCTGGAAAGCATTTCTTGAAAAGCTTTCTCTCCTGTTCCATGGCCTCCTATTAAAACAAACTTATACCCATCAGGTAAAGGTAAATTCATCTCCCATGCAAGTTCAGCTGGTATGTTTTTATAGTTTATTTTTTCTTTTTCATCATTTAGTTTTTTAGGATCAAGTAATGAAGGATAAGGATGGTTTTCTTTTTTATATTTTTCATTAAAATCATTTGATAATAGCCATTCTTCTATAAGATTAAAATTTTGTATAAAATAATTAAAATTATGGAAAATATTATCAAGTATAGGTTGATAATCTTGATGAATTTTTAATATATTTTGTATTCTTGGAAGTTCTTTTAAAAAGGCTTGCTTATTTTTAGAGATTATTTTAATGATATTTGGACTTAATTTCGCAAAATTATTAAAAATTTCTTTAAATATTTTAAATTCTTTATTGGCTTTTTTAATATCATTTTTTAGTTTAAATCCACTTCCTTTATGCCAAGTTTTATCAGCCTTGATTAAAACTTCACCAAGCATATAAGATAAATGAAATTTATATTTTAAAGCCTGCTCATAATCGCTGCATGTTTCTAAATTTGGATATTTGAGTTGAGGAAAAACTTGTATGGTTTGTTGATAAATTTTTTGTTCTTTTTTGTGTTGTTTTTTGATTTTATAGAGTTTTTTAAATAATGCTATATACCCCCCCCCATTGTTTGTAAACTCAATCATAGCTTGACCTAGTTTATAAGCAAGATGATTTTTTACTCTTTCTATAGCTGAGTTTGGGTTATGCATAGGGTTTCTCCTTATTTTTATTTTTTCTATCTCTAAAAAATTCTTTTCTATGAAACAAAAATTTTTTCAATATTCTGTAGAATTTCATATGCGATATCTTTGTTTTGATAAAATCAGGTATTAAGATATTGAATAATTTTATAAAAATATTTTTGTTATATAATTCAAACTTATAAGGGGTGTAAATTAAAGATTGAAAATTATATGAAACTTTATCAATATTTTTAACATCTAAAAAACATTGATTTTCTAAAACTATTTTATAAAAATCTATTTTATAAACTTTATTATAGAATCTACCATTGTTAAAACTTTTTTTATAATAAGATTTTCCAAAACTATAAAAATTATTTTTTAGATACCATATAAATTTTAAAACTTTATTATAATCAATTTTCAAATCTGAAACCAAAAATCTCAAAAGTTCATCGCTGTTATGAGCTTGAAAATTTAAACCTTGAAAGTTATAAAATGCATTAGCACAATTTATACAAGGCTTATTCATTATCATAGCATAAAGCCCAACACCCGAATTCAACGTAACCACCACATCACACAAACTAATTGCATCGATAATATTTGTCTTATTTGAAATAAAATTTAAATTCTTATACTTAGATTTCGCTATTTTTAAGCTAAGAGGATGCTTTTTCACTAAAAAAATATGAGTTTGTCTTAATTTAAAAGCCGTATCATTTATTATATCTAAAAAACCACTCCAATCAAAAGGTTTATATGTAAAATATTTTATAACAGTATCGCTTTCAACTTGCAACGGAACAAAAACTATCTTTTTATCGTTAACAAAAAATTTATCTTTCAAATAGTTAAAATTTCTTTTTCCTTGCTTTTCTAAAAAATTATTTCCATCTATAATACTATTGATATATTCTTTACATTCTAAAATTTGAGATTTACTTAAAACTTTATTCCAATTTTCTTCATTATATAAATTTGAATCATAATTAAAACCATTGGTATCAAAAAACCAACTATCAGGCAATGCTCCTCTGTCAAAACATACAAAATCAATATTTTCTGATTTTGCAAATTTATATATTTTTAATCTTTTTTCATTTCCATAAGGATTTGGAAATAAAATCTTGTTTATGTTATTTTGCTTTAAAAAATCTAACAATTTATCTTGATTAAATTTTTCATCTTCAAAAAAATAGTTTTCATTTTTACTTATTACATTGCCTATATATACAAGAGCACTATGTAAAGAATTTAATATTAATTTTTCCTTAGAACAAAGCAATAAAATATTATTTTTTAAAGCATCTTTATCAAGCAATGGTTTAATTTGATAATTTTTTAAATTGGCCAAATTCTTATAAAATATTTTATGATTTTTATGTCTATAAGACATATAATTATTTTGATTAGGCTCTTCATGATAAAAATGATACATATAAATTCCATGAAAGCTCATTTCATACCCAAGTAAAGAGAACCAAGCTCTAAAACCTTTAAATTTTCTTATATTCCAAGTTCCCTCATCATAACACAATGCTTTTGGAGTATTTGAAAAATTTGTTGTATAAAAAAGCAATCTTGCAAAAAAATCATGATCCTCATAACTATGACCTATAAAATTATGATTATTACCCCCTAATACTAAGAATTTATATCTATTTACGATAATGGAACTTGAAATAAGAGAAAAATATTTAATCAATTTTCTTTTTCCGGTGATTAAATCATGTTTGATAATTTCATCCCATAAGTATTTATCCTCTTTATAAATTTTCTCACTACCACTTTGACTTAAATACACTACAGGTAAAACCAATAATTCATTGATATTTTGAGCAATATTTTTAACTTTAATAAGATTTAAAATTTTTTCTAAAGATAATAAACTAATATAACAATCAACATCTAAAAACATTATAACTTTAGAATTTGCATAAACAGCGCCCAAATTTCTACATTTTCCTTGGGAAAAATAATCTTTTTGGTCGTCATCTTTTAAATAAATATGACCACTATTTTCTATGATTTGTTTTAAATTGTTTTTCAAAGATGAATATCCTTCAACGAAAATAAACTCCATATTCTCATCGCTTTGAAAAAATTTAGCTTTTTGAAGAACCCTTTCTTCTATATAAGAACGTTCCTTGCTTAATCCAAAAGGAATAACAACTGATAACAAAGGTATAACTTTCACACATTTCCTATTGCATAAAGTTGAATAATGCCTACAACCTTATCTTCTTTAGATACAACAATTTCTTTGATTTTATGTTTTAGCATGATCTCCTCTGCTTCACTTGCCATAGCATCAGCATCGACTACTTTAGGATTTGTACTCATGATTTCTTTAGCCTTAAAATCAAATCTTGGCTTATCGCTTGTCTTTAAAGCACGACGCAAATCCCCATCAGTGATGATACCAATCAATTTTTCATTTTCAAGCACCACACAAAGCCCTAGCTTGCCACTAGTCATCACATCAACAAGATCGTTAAATTCGGTATCAGGATGCACTATAGGAAGGTTACTTGAAACCATAAGATCTTTTACCTTGGTTAAAAGCTTACGTCCCAAACTTCCCCCTGGATGAAAAAGAGCAAAATCATCAGGCTTGAAATTTCTTACCTTCATCAAAGCAGCCGCTAAAGCATCCCCCATAACCAAAGTTGCCGTTGTCGAAGACATAGGGGCAAGCTGCAAAGGACAAGCTTCCTTTTCTACGGATATATTTAAAAATATATCGCCTTGCTTTACAAGGGTGGAATTTTTTTTACCACACATTACTATAAGTGGAATTTTGCGCTTTTTTATAGCAGGAATGATTTTTAAAATTTCTTCAGTTTCTCCTGAATTTGAAATAGCAATTAAAACATCTTCGGGAGTTAACATTCCAAGATCTCCATGCAAAGCCTCTCCTGGATGGATGAAAAAGCTTGGCGTTCCTGTACTTGCTAAAGTAGCTGCTATCTTAGCGCCTATATGACCTGATTTACCCATGCCACTAACTATACAACGCCCTTTGGTATTTAACATCAAATTCACAGCTTGATTAAAATTTTCATCTAAATTTTTAGCCAAATCCAAAATAGCTTGCGCTTCTTTTTCAAAAACTTCTTTGGCTATTTCAAGAATATTCATTTTTAAACCTTAAAGATTAAGCACAACATTGGTTGCGATAGCAATCTGATAAAGAATTTGAGTTAACATTGAAAAAATTTGCAAATTCTCACTATCCACTTTTGGCAATACCAACACAGAATCGCCTGGTTTCATATCTATACCACTATGATATTTTTCAGCTTTTCCATTGCTTCGTATCACCAAAACTTTTGAAGTATCCGCTCTTTCTCCATAACCTCCTGCAAGATTGATATAATATCTTAAATCTTTTCCTTTATCATACACAAAAGCCCCTGGCAAAGAAACTTCACCTTGAACTATGATGAGATTATTCTTACTTGGTACATTAATAGTATCACCATCTTCTAAAATAACCGAATTATAAGACTTTGGATTATCGATGACAATTTGACCCTTAGGCTCTACTTGCTTAGCTCTTTGGATAAATTCTAAAATCGTTTTTGCTTGTTGAGCTCTTATAGCTGCGCCTTGAGCTGTAACAGAACTGCTAGTTAAAGCTAGAGTTTCAAGCTCTTTAAGCTGAGCATTGATAAGTTCTTTTTGAGTTCTAGCTACACTTTTTCTAAATACTTGCAAAGCTTGCATATTTGATTGCGGATTAGCCTTGATTAGTTTAGAAATATCTTCCAAAGTCGTTCCTTTGCCCACAACTAAAGTTTTTAAACCATTATGCTCGCCATTTACACTTATAGTTATATTTTCAGAAACATACTCAGGGTGAAATTCTACCTCATCTCCCGTTCTAAGTAAAACTTTTGAAAATTGCATTTTATTATAAGCACTGACATCAAGTTTATGATCTTCACCATAACTTTTTACGATAGCATTAGTCACGATAGGTTTAGCACCTGATACTCTAGCTAAGTCAGCTAAAGTTTTAATATCATTTGAAAGTTCAAAACGAAAAGGTCTTTGCACATCACCGTTAACAAAAGCGTAATTTTGAACATTTCCTACTAAAATAACATCTCCGCTTCTAAAAGGAAAAAGATCCATTTGCCCCTTTAGTAAAAAATCATATAAATCGATATTTTTTATCACACTGTTATTGCGCAAAATTTGAATATCTCTAAAACTTCCATATTCTAAATTTATACCCCTTGCTTTATCAAGATACTGTATTACTGAATCCGAACTAAGTCCTTGATAAAGTCCTGGAGCATTAACGCTTCCTGTTACAAAAACACTGACATTTTGATAAGCATTCATATCTGCATAAACAAAAACATTGCTTTTATAGATTTTATTAACACGTGCTTTTATAACACTTACAAGGGCACTATTTTTCACACCTAGTAAATTTACAGCTCCTACTTTAGGGATAAAAATATTTCCTTGAGAATCCACCACTAAAACTTGCGAAAACTCAACAGCTCCCCAAATTTTAAGACTGATTTGATCACCGACTGCGATCTTATAATCTGGGTTATAAACTCTTTGATTGTAATTTTTAAAATTTCCATTAAAAAGATGAGCACCAAATACTAAAATTTGATGAATTTTTGTAAGATTATTTTCTTTATTTGCTATATCATAATTTGAGCTTAAATTTTGATCTATACTAGTTGTAGTAGAACCTTGATCTTCCGCTGAAATGATTTGTGAAACATCCACAGCTCCAAAACATAAAATACAACTAAAAAATAAAATTAATATTTTCTTCATTTTAATACTTATGCTCCTCTATTATCATTTTAATAAATTTAACAATCCCAAAAATCAAAGATAATACAATAAATGCTGTTAAAATATCATAAATTCTTTCAGGATATTTTGCACTTTCTGGAATATCTGGACTTTGAATGATGACAAGTTGTTTTATTTTTCTTAATGCTTCTATTCTAGCACTTTCATAAGCTTTTAAAGCTGCTTCATAAGCTTTTTGCGCAAAAGTAGCTTCTATAGTTAAATCCTGAAATTTAGCAGCCAAGTCATTTAATTTTTGAGCAGGATTATTGGCTGAGATTTTAGATTTTTCCCTTAAAAGTTGTTTTTTGATTGCTTCAATTTCTGCTTTAAGTGCTACTACTTCAGGTGCTGCATCATTCATATAGCTTTGTAAGGTTAAAAGTTTGGCTTCTTTTTGAGCTAGATTAGCCTCAATTTGTGCAACCAAACTCGCTTTAGTTTCAGCTTGCTTTAAAGGATCGAAAACTCCGTATTTATTTTGAAAAGCAATCAAATCGTTTTGTGCTTTTTGATATCGTTCTTTGTATTTTTGTACTTCATTTTCAGCAAAAGCCATTTGTTCTCTAGCTGCTTTATGAGAGATTTCGTTGATAAACTTTTCGCTTTCTTGCATAATAGTTTGAGCAATCAAATGAGCTGATTTAGGTGTAAAACCCTCTACTTCAACTTTTAAAAGTTTAGTGGTTTCATCCGTATGAACCTTAACTCTTGCTTGGTAGTATTTAAGATAAGATTCTATCGAGCTTGAATCCCAAATTTTAAAAGGTAAATCTATATGTTGCTCTTGATAAAGATTTTTAAGTTTAATTTTCTCATCTAAAATCTTTAACATATCACTTGATTCTATATAACCTTTTAGATAATTTAAATCTTCGCTTGCTGTAGAAGTACTACTAAGCAAAGACAAGATTCCACTTGTTTGAGCACTTTCTCCACTTGTTGATCTAACATCTAAAATCATCGTGCTTACATATCTTGGTGCTGCAATCAATGTATAATAAATCACAACAAAAATCATTATAAACCAAACAATTTTAAAAGAATCAAATATACTTAAATCTTTGATTTGTTCTAATAAAGTTTTATTTTCTTCCATTAAGCTTTTCCTTGATATACAGCTATTCCTTCATCTACATCATCATAAACCGTAATTTGTCCATTTTTCATATAAATTATTTTATCACACCATTCTTTAATTTCAGCTACATTATGAGATACCATAATCACTTTTGATTTGCTTAATCTTTCTCTATATAATTTCACACTTTTTTCCCTAAAAGCAGGATCTCCAACAGCTCCAGCCTCATCGATCAAATAATAATCAAAATCAAAAGCCATGCTAAGTCCAAAAGCTATCCTAGCACTCATTCCTGAAGAATAAGTCTTCATAGGCTCATCAAAAAATTTCCCAAGCTCTGCAAAATCTTCTACAAATTTTACTTTTTCTTGAAGTTCTTGTCCTTTATAACCATATACTCTAGCTACAAATTTAGCATTATCTCTGGCGGTTAAAGAACCTTGAAAAGCTCCATTTAATCCCAAAGGCCAAGATAATTTTTTATTAGTAATTATCTTGCCACTATCAGGAAGCTCTGCTCCGCTTAAAAGTCTCATGAGAGTGGACTTACCTGCACCATTACCCCCCATCAATCCTATACTACAATTTTCAGGAAATTCAAAAGTAAAATTTTTAAAAACATAATGCCTCCCACCGCTAAATAAAGGATAAGATTTTGTTAGATTGATTAACTTTATCATTCTTTTTTTGCCGCCGTTAAAGCTTGTCTGTTATAGTAATAGACAAAAAGTCCTATAAATAAAACAAGTAAAATCCAAAATATAGCATAAAAATAACTATATTCATCTTGCAAAGGATAATTCTCAAAAAAATTAAATCTTAAAAGCTCCATTATGTGAAGCAAAGGATTATAATAAAATATATCAAGCAAAAGTCTTGGCATAAGCCAAGTAGGAAATATAATCCCAGAACTCCAATAAAACACTATGCTAAAATAAGCTAATAAAGTTCTTAAAGGTTCTACAAAGTGCCAAATAATAGCAAAACAAATCCCTAAAGCAAAAGCTGAGCATATGAGTAAAAAAATACAAAATAAAACTCCAAGTAAATGAACAGGAAATACATCAAATCTAAAAAACCATCCTGCAAAAAAAAGCACAGTGATAAAAATCACAAAATAAATACAAAATTCGAGCAAAGTTCTAGCAATAAATACATGTATAGGCTTTACAGGTTTATAAGCAAAAAGAGCCAAATTTGCCTGAGTACCATTCATAAGCTGGGTTACTATACTTCTAAACATAAAAAAAGGCATAATGCCTGAAATCAAAAACATAAAAATAGAAATTCCCTCAGGCATAACTTGATGATGATATTCTCTTATAATGGTGAGAATTACCGTGATCGCAAGCGTTATTGACATTGGTTCTCCAACTACCCAAAGATAACCCAAATGCCTATTAACACCAAATCTAGTTTTTAACTCTCTAAAAAATAAAGCGTGAATTACATTTAACATTTATTTTCTATAACCTAACAATTTTACATAAACCATAATCATAACTCATTTTTTTAAACAAAATCATAAAAATTTATTTTTTACAAAACTCAAGCTTTTTACTAAGTCCTAAAGCATTGTTAGTAAATTTAAGCCAAAAAAGCTCTAAGGCATAAATTTTTGCACTTTTATCAAGTTTAGCAAAGGGAAATTTAGAAAAATAAATTTTCATTTGCTCCTTGCTTGCCATTTTAAACTCGGCCTTAGCTTGCACACCTTTTAAAAAGGCTATTTTACTTTCTTTGGCTATATTAAGTGCTATACTTGAATTTTCACTGGCTAATCTTATATGCTTAGTATCTTCATGAGAAGCGATAATAAAAGCTAAATTCTTCTCATCAAAAGCATAAAAAGCACTAGCTGTATAAACACCTTTTTCATCAATCATAGCCCAAGATAAAAGCTGCTCATTTTTTATAAATTCTAAAATTCTTTCATCCATATTGTAAAAATTATACTAAAATATTTTTAAAAATAACCGATTTTTAATTTAAACTATAAATATAAGGGGAAGAAATGCAAATTGATGCTAGCAAAAACCAAAGTTTTTCGATGGATTATACAACAAAAAGTGGCAAACATTTAGCCTTATCTATGTATGATAATCAAAGCGTAAGTTATGCAAACAATGAAGAAGGCAAGACTCTTAATCTTAAGCGTCAGTATGGCTTTAGTTTTACTTTTGAAGGCTCTAAGCTCACACAAAATGATCTTGATGAGATTAAAAATGCTATGAAAGAAGTTGAACCTATGATCAAAGACTTTTTAGCAAATTCTAAAGTCGGAGAGTTAAAGCCAAAAGAAATTATAGAATCAGCTATGCAAATGGCAAATGTTCTACCAACACCAAATGATGAAAACCATCAAAATGCTATTATGAATAATTTTACAAATAAACTCAGTGATTTACTAAAACAAAATCAAACAGATGATAAAGATATCAATGCTTCTATGCTTGAAGATAGCAAAAAACTTCTCGATGAAGTTTTAGAACAAATGAAAAAACAACTTGAAAAACAACTTGAAAAACAACTTGAAAAACAACAAGAAAAAGCCAAGGAAAATCAAGATAAGACAGATGATAGTTTAAATCTTTACGCTTAAATCATATAATATTAAAAATTATCAAGGAGTTTTAAATGACAAATATCGAAATTTTAGAAAATATGCTCAAACTCCAACAAAAACTCAACGATGAAACAAACGGCTTAAATTGGGAAAATGGCTATACCAAAGAAGGAAAACTGATCAGTTGGAGACGCTGTATTTATATGGAATGTGCAGAACTTATAGACTCTTTTGCATGGAAACATTGGAAAAACATTTCAAGTCCAACAAATTGGGAAAATGTACGCATAGAGATTGTTGATATTTGGCATTTTATCTTAAGTCTTTTACTTGAAGAATATCGCAATAAAAATGGAAACAATTTTAAAATTATAGCCAATGAAGTGATTTCAGTGAGTGTATTTCAGGATTTTTGCAAAGAAGAAGAGCATCCTAATGAGAGTGATATTTATGGTATTTTAAATGACATAGAGCTTATTATCCATAAATGCAGTGGCTTTGGATTTAATCTTGGAGAATTGCTTTCAACCTATTTTACCCTAGCTATTAAATGTGGGCTAAATCTTGAAATTCTTTATAAAACCTACATAGGTAAAAATGTTTTAAATATTTTTAGACAAAACAATGGTTACAAAGATGGTAGCTATAAAAAAACTTGGAATGGTAAAGAAGATAATGAAGTTTTAGCTCAAATTTTAGAACAAGAGCTTGATTTTGATGCTATTTATAAAAAACTAGAAGAATGCTACAAAAAGGCATAATTTGGATATTTTAAAACTTGCGATCAAAGATTTTTTAAGTCTTAAATTTTTAAAATTTGCCTTAATTCCTTTGATTTTTAGCCTTGTACTTATGCTTTTTTTAGGAGTACTTGGCTTTTCGGCTTTGCTGGATTATTTTAATTCTTTATTTAGCGTTGGAGAGGATTCGTTTTGGGCGTGGTTTTATGCCCTTCATTTTGTGCAAATTTTAATCACCATCATAAGCTTTTTATTTTCAGGTTTTATTGTTGTTTTTGCTTCGGTTTTTTTAGCCCTTTTTATCACTTCTTTTCTCACTCCTTTTATCGCTAAAGAAATCAACCAAAAATATTACCATTATGATAATACAAACGAAGTTTCAACCCTAAAAACTATCTTTGAAATTTTTAAAATATTTATAAAATTTATAGGGATTTTTTTACTTTGCACCTTGGCTTTATTTTTACCTTTTATCAATATTTTTGTATATTATCTTGCCTTTTATTATCTCTTTCACAAACTTTTAATGATTGATATTACAAGCACGATTTTAGACAAAGAAAGTTTTAAAAGCTTTCATTCTGATTTTTCGCCTTTAGAGTTTAAATTTAGCACTCTTTGTTTTTATCTACTCTCATCAGTACCACTTTTAGGACTTTTTTTACAAGTGTTTTTTATGATTTTTCTCACACATTTAGGCTATCAAAGAATTTTAAAACTAAAAGCTAAGGCTTGAAATATCGATTTTATGATTATATAAATAAGCTCTTAAAAGTCTTGGAATTTTAGCTATTCTGCATTCTTCTTTAAAATTTTTAGGTAATTTTTGACAAGTTTCATACTCAAAAACAATAGCTTGTTCGTTTTTATATACAAGTGCTATTTTACCACCTAAAACACAATCACCCCTTAAAAGCTCCTTTCTTTGTGCTGTGCTTAAAAGTAAACCTTTAATTTTCACCGCTCTAGCGATCAAGCTTTCATTTTTAGGGCAAATAAGAAGTCCTTGAATTTCTTTGATATTTTCAAAATCATAAAGTTTTTTCCTATCTTCATCAAGATAAGAAAAACTTCTTTTTAAACCCTGATGAAATTTACTCACAAAGGCATTAGAGAATTTTTTTCTTATATAATTTCTAAAATATTTTTCATTTTCATTACTTTCATCATGGAAATAAAAAATATCTTTTTCTTTTAAAAAAGATGAAATTTCATCTTTACTTATAAAGAGTAAAGGGCGTAAAAGTGTATAATTTTGGCGTTTTTCACACTCTTGCATACCTAAAATTTCAGCCAAACCTGCTCCTCGTGAAAGTTGCATCAAAAACCATTCAAATTGATCGTTTAAATGATGGGCTAAGATAAGATGATCATAATCTTGCTCAAGACAAATTTTTTCAAAAAAATCATAGCGAAAATCTCTGGCTTTTTTTTCAAAATTACTTTGAAATTTAGGAGCGTGTTTTATGAAAATTTTTTTATGAAATCTTAAAGCAAGTTCTTTGGCTTTTAACTCTTCTAAATCACTATTTTTTCTTGTTTTGTAATTTATCATCACAAGATCAAAGTCGATCTTTTCTTGCATTAAAAGATAAAAAAGCGCACTAGAATCACTTCCATAAGAAAAAGCGAGTAAATTTTTACCCTTTTTTAAAAGGGCTAAAATTTCATCTTTAATTTGCATCTACTTTTCTTAAAGCCTTAGCAAGGAGCTTTTTATCAAGGTTTTGTAAAATTTCACATTCATAAATTTGCCCCATTTCTAAATTTCCACATTCGCTTTCATTGATAAGAATTTCTCCATCAATCTCTCTATCCCATCTTAAATCTTTAGCTGCGATAAAAAACTCTCCCTCACTACTTTCTCCTGTGCAAACTACTAAACGCTTTTGCCCTACTTCTTTTTCAAAACTTTTTTCTATCACTTCATCAACAATTTTTTCTATGATTTTAAGCCTTTTATTGATCACTTTAAAAGACACTTGCTCCATATCAAAAGCGGCTGTATCTTCTTCCTTAGAATACGCAAAAACGCTTATCCTATCAAAACCAAAGTCTTTAACAAACGCACAAAGCTCTTCAAAATCCGCCTCACTTTCACCTGGATGCCCTACGATAAAGCCCGTGCGTAAAAAACTATTTGGCACACTTTTCATTAAATTTAGCATTTCTTTAAGTCTTGTGCTATTTGCCCCACGCTTCATGATTTTAAGCATATTATCACTTATGTGTTGTAAAGGCATATCAAAATAATTTACAAAAATTTCAGAAGCTATAATGCGTTTGATCAAAGCTTCACTCGCACTCGTAGGATAAAGATATAAAATTCTAGCCGCTCTTATGCCTTTGATTTTTTCCACCTCATCGATTAAGCGTATAAGCCCATCTTTTTCACCCTTATCAAACAAATAAGAACTCGTATCTTGTGCAATAAAAGAAAAGTCCTTATAACCTCTAGCCACCAAATCTTTAAGCTCAGCTATAATGCTACTTATTTCGCGAGATTTTAACTTGCCTTTAAAACTTGGGATGGCACAAAAAGAGCATTTTTGATTACAACCTTCGGCGATTTTTATAAAAGCATGGGAATTTGAACCTGTGATAATGCGTTTGGAATTTTCACCCTGCAAATAAGTCGAATTGGAAAATAAATTTGTTTTTTTAAGTATCATTTCATCAATTCTTTCATAATCACCCACACCTGTGAAAAGATCAACCTCAGGAAGTTCTTTCATAAGTTCTTCGCGGTAACGCTGCATCAAACAACCCGTAACCACCAAAAGAGAATCTTTTTTTCTTTGTTCGTGCAAATCCAAAATCGCATTAATGCTTTCTTTTTTTGCACTATCGATAAAACCACAGGTATTTACGATCAAAACATCGGCTTTGCTTGGTTCATCGCAAAGCTCATAAGCACTAAGGCGTCCTAGCATGATCTCACTATCGACTAAATTTTTATTACAACCTAAAGACATAAGATAAAGTTTTGACATTTTTTTCCTATATTAAAGTTTTCTTTTGATATAATTTTTGATTTTAAAAATATAATTATAGCAAAGAAATTTTATGGATAATTACGAATTTAGCGAACTTTTAAAAACTTTAAAAAACAAAGTCGGCAACATAGCCTCCATCATCAAGCCTGAAAATATCCAAACAAGGCTTAAAGAAATCGAAGAACTTGAAAATTCTCCTTCTTTTTGGAGTGATGTGAAACAAGCAGGGATCATAGGAAAAGAAAAAACCAAAATCACCAATCTACTTAAAAACTATGAAAATGCTTTTAATGCACTAAATGACGCAAACGAACTTTTCGATCTAGCCAATAGCGAAAACGATACAGAAACGCTTGAAGCTTTATTTAATGATGCACCAAAACTTGAAGATACTATCACAAGTCTTGAAATTTCCATGCTTTTAAGTGGGGAAAATGATGGTAAAAATGCCATTGTTTCCATTCATCCAGGTGCGGGCGGAACAGAAAGTAATGACTGGGCAAGCATACTTTATAGAATGTATTTAAGATTTTGCGAAAGAGAAGGTTTTAAAGTCGAAACTCTAGACTTTCAAGAAGGCGAAGAAGCAGGGCTTAAAGATGTGAGCTTTTTAGTTAAAGGCGAAAATGCTTATGGTTATTTAAAGGCTGAAAATGGTATCCATCGTTTGGTAAGAACTTCTCCTTTTGATAGTGCAGGACGCCGCCATACAAGCTTTTCAAGTGTTATGGTAAGTCCTGAACTTGATGATGATATAGAAATTGAAATCGAAGAAAAAGATATAAGAATAGATTATTACAGAGCAAGTGGTGCAGGCGGACAACATGTTAATAAAACAGAATCAGCTGTGAGAATCACGCATTTTCCAACTGGTATAGTTGTACAATGCCAAAATGACAGAAGTCAGCACAAAAACAAAGCTACCGCTTTTAAAATGCTAAAATCTCGCCTTTATGAACTTGAACTCATGAAACAACAAGATAGTGCTAATGCTGGAGAAAAAAGCGAGATAGGCTGGGGGCATCAAATCCGCTCTTATGTGCTTTTCCCTTATCAGCAAGTCAAAGACAATCGCAGTGGAGAAGCTTTTTCTCAAGTGGATAATATCCTTGATGGGGATATTAAGAAAATGATAGAAGGCGTTTTGATTGCTTTAAAAGCGGAGTAATGACAAGGACTAGAATGGAAAATGAACTCATTGTTAGTAAAAATATGCAAAATATAATCATAGCAGGAAATGGACCTAGCCTAAAAAATATTAATTATAAAAGACTGCCTAGAGAATATGATGTTTTTAGGTGTAACCAGTTTTATTTTGAAGATAAGTATTATTTAGGAAAAAAGATTAAAGCAGTATTTTTTAATCCTGGTGTCTTTTTACAACAGTATCACACTGCAAAACAACTTATACTAAAAAATGAGTATGAAATAAAAAATATTTTTTGCTCTACATTTAATTTATCTTTTATTGAAAGCAATGATTTTTTACATCAATTTTATAATTTTTTCCCCGATGCAAAACTTGGCTATGAAGTTATTGAAAACCTTAAAGAATTTTATGCTTATATAAAATACAATGAAATTTATTTCAATAAAAGAATTACTTCAGGCGTCTATATGTGTGCAATTGCTATTGCATTAGGATATAAAACCATCTATTTATGTGGCATTGATTTTTATGAAGGAGATGTTATTTATCCTTTTGAAGCTATGAGTACAAATATAAAAACAATCTTTCCTGGAATAAAAGATTTCAAACCTTCAAATTGTCATTCTAAGGAATACGATATAGAAGCATTAAAATTGTTAAAATCAATATACAAAGTTAATATCTACGCATTGTGTGATGATTCTATTTTGGCAAATCATTTTCCTTTATCAATTAATATTAATAACAATTTCACTTTAGAAAATAAGCATAATAATTCTATAAATGATATTTTATTGACTGACAATACTCCTGGCGTAAGTTTTTATAAAAATCAACTTAAAGCTGATAATAAAATTATGCTTGATTTTTATAATATTCTTCATTCTAAAGATAATTTAATTAAATTTTTAAACAAAGAAATTGCGGTATTAAAAAAACAAACCACTCAACGAGCTAAAACAAGAATTCAAAACCATCTATCCTATAAACTAGGACAGGCTTTGATTATAAATTCTAAAAGTGTATTAGGCTATTTATCTTTACCTTTTATAATATTAAGTATTGTTATTTCACATAAACAAGAACAAAAGGCTTATAAATTTAAAGTAAAGAAAAATCCAAATTTAGCCTTACCTCCTTTAGAAACTTATCCTGATTATAAAGAAGCTTTAAAAGAAAAAGAATGTTTTACTTATAAACTAGGAGAAGAATTTATTAAAGCTAGTAAGAATTGGTATGGGGGGGGGTATATCAAGTTTTACTTCAAAGATGTGTCTAGGTTAAAGAGAGAAATAAAAGAAAAATAAGTAATTTCTGCAAAATGTCGGTATAAAAAAATCGGTATAAAAAAATTAGAAAGATAGCGGGACTTTCCCGCTTGTTTTATTATCTTACATAAATTCTATAGGCATCAACTACAGGACAATAAATTCTTTTTTTAAGATCACTATCGCAACGAACATAAACAACTTTATAGTCTTTTTTATCGTTTGGATTTAATAAGAAAACATAGTTTGAATATGGATATTTATCTATTTCTAAATCACGCTTCATTTCTTTGATTTTACCTTCTGGGTCTTTGAAATCACTAATTGCTCTGACTGAAGTATAATCATGAAGCTTATAATTTGGATATTTTTTTCATAATCTCTTGATTACCTAAATCAAACATAGCTTGATCGTTGCCATTGTTTTTTAATTCGACTAAACCGCCATCGCCACAACCTATAATTAAAGTCATAGCTCCCAAAGCCAAAGCACTTGTTAAAATCTTTTTCATTATTTTTGCTCCTAGTTTTAAAATTAAATTAATATAACTATACCTAAATTTAAAATTTAAATATCATTTTTGCAATAAATTCTAAAGTAAAAATCACATAAAAATTTAACTCATAATCATTTCACTCAAACAAATTTTTATGCAAAATTTCTTCTAAAACCACAGTAGCATAAGAGCCTTTTTGCAAGAAAAACTCTATACAAAAATGAGCTTTTTCTTCATCATAACGCCATTTTAACCCTTCTAAATATCCCCACATAAAGC